>NZ_JBSGZI010000070.1:1960-43067 GCF_053610945.1 Streptomyces sp. NPDC054849 | reverse complement strand
GTGCTGCCCCCCACCAGCCCACACCCCCGCGGGTGGCGTCGGTCGTCCCCGGCGCTCAACTCCGAGGCCACCTTCGATTCCACACCGGCCGCAGCGCCGGTAGACAGGGAAGGACCCATGCGACAGGTACTGAGCCGACAGGTACTGGGCAAGGGGATGCTCACGGCCGCGGCCGCGTCGAGTCTGCTGTCGATCGCGACCGGCGCGGCCTACGCGCACACCGGGGCGACGGCCGAGGCCTCGCATTCGCCGGGCGTGCTCGCCGGCAACAGCGTCTCGGTACCCGTCACCTTCGCACCGAACGTGTGCGGCAACAGCGTGGACGGCGGTGCGGCGCTGAACCCTGCGATGGGGAACACGTGCGTCACGACGTCCGGCTCGCACACCGGCGACGGGTACGACCACGGCCGCCACCTCAGCCCGGAGCACACCGAGGCCTTCGAGCGCTACCTCGAGGAGCGCCCGGGCCGGCACGCGGTGCCGGAGCAGCGCCAGGAGTCGCGGCGCCACGAGGAGGCCCGGCCTGAGGCATCCCGGCCCGAGACGTCCCGGCCTGAGGCGTCCCGGCCCGAGGCGTCCCGGCCCGCAGGTCCGCGGCATGCCAAGCCGCGCCATGCGGAGCCGCGCCACGAGGACGGCTACGGCGCCCCCGGCAAGCAGACCAAGGAGGAGGAGTGCGACGACCACCCCGAGTCCGCGCCGACTCCGCCGCAGGGCCACGCTCCGCCCGCGCCCGACCGGCCACACCCGATGCCGGAGCCCGCGGAGGAACACCCTGCCCCGCTGCCCCACCCGGAGCCGGCCCAGGAGGCCCCCGCCCCGCTGCCCGCGCCGGCTCCGGTCGAGGAGGGCCCCGCCCCCCGGCCGCCGCACGGGAGCCAGCCCATGGAGCACCAGGCTCCGGCGCCCGTCTCCGCGCCGGCGCCCGAGGCCGTACGGCCGGCGGACCAGCCGCCGGCCGCCCCAGCCGGTGACCTGCCCGTCCACCTGCCGTCGGCACCGGCCCCGGCGCCCGCCCCCGCCCCGGTCCCCGCACCGGCGCACGTGACCGCGCCCATGCTGGCCGAGACCGGTGCGGGTCAGCCCGCGGCCGCGGCGGCCCTCGCCACGGCCCTGATCCTGGGCGGCGCCATTCTGTACCGGCGGTCCCGTATCTCCTGACCGGCAATAACGGTAATCAGAAGAAATGGCGGCCGGAGAATCCCCCGTCGGATTCTCCGGCCGCTGCCATGCCCTCATTCCTGACCGCGCACGCGTTCGCGTTTCCGCAGCGGCGCCGAATCGTTACCCATGGCGAAAGCGGCGCGACGGTCGCCGCTGACGCCTCTGCCCACGAAAAGAAGAGGATTTCGATAATGAAGCTCACGAAGGTCGCCGCTGTCGTTGCCGGCTCCGTCGCCGCCCTCGGCGCCTCCACCACCGCCTTCGCCGCCGAGCCCACGGCCGCGATGCCTCCCATGAGCCTGACCGGCGGTGTGACGGAGACGCTGAACGCCGTCGGACCCGTCACCGAGTCGCTTCCGCAGACCGTCGGCAACGGGCTGGCCGAGCAGGGCGGGACCGTCGACAAGGTGATGGGCACGGCCCAGAAGGTCAACAAGGTCCGCAACGACGTGCCCGGCACCGTGCTCGGTCTCGCGAACGGCGCCACCCAGACGTCCCCGATGCTCGGCGGTGTGAAGCTGAACGGCGGCCAGGGCTGAACCGCCTCGGCTGAACTCCGGCCGGTACGACTGTGGGCGCCACCGGCGAGGCCGGGGCGCCCACAGTCGGTCGTGCAGCCGACGTCAGTCGTTGAAGCACTGGTTGCCGAACGCGGGGTTCAGCGCACCGATGACGTTCACGGTGTTGCCGCAGACGTTGACCGGGATGTGAACCGGGACCTGGAGCAGGTTGCCGGAGAGGACGCCGGGGGAACCCACGGCCGCGCCTTCGGCCGACGAGTCGGCGACGGCGGAGCCGGCGGCACCGGCCGCAGCGAGACCAGCGGTGGCCAGGACCAGGGCGGCCTTCTTGGCAGAGTTCATGGGAAGTGCACCTTCTGTTCGATGTTCTGCCCCTATCCGGGGCTCACACCGAGCGAAACGGTCCACCCTCCCACGACGACACGGCCTCGCGCACGAACAGACCTGTTCGGCTCAATTGTCGTAACCTTCAGGCGGTTTCCGGCCACCCGGCGCCCTACGGCAGGCCGGGGACGGCCGGGATCTCGGGGATCGCGGGGACCGCGGGGAGCTCCGGGACCTCGGGGACCGCGGGGATTTCCGGCACCTCGGGGACCTCGGGGATTTCCGGCACCAGTTCCACCGGCGCCCCCGGATCGGGCAGCGCGGGAGGTTCGAGCCCCGGGATCCCGGGGAGCTCGACGCCGGGGATTTCAGGCAGCTCCACCCCTGGGATCGTCGGCAGCTTGATCTCGGGGATCTTGATCTCGGGGAGCTTGATGTCCGGGATCGTGATGTCCGGCAGGGTGACGCCGGCCGGCAGGAGGGCCTTGATCTGGTCGAGGATGCCCTTGATGAGGTCGTCGACGGGACCGGCGGCGGCTGCCCGTGCGGGCACCGCACGGGACCCGTCGTCGAGGGCGCTCGCGGGGGCGGCGGCGCCGGACACTATGACGACGGCGAGGGCCGACGGGACGAGGATGCGGGCGCGGAACGGCTTCGTGCGGTGCATGGGGGTTCCTTCGTGGTGGCGACACAAACGGACCCGAGCGATCCGCTTACTCACCCACCGTGCGAACACCCCACACGGAGCGCAACAGGATCTTGAGCGCGCACGGGCTCCGTACGGGCTTCGCGCACGCGTCCGGAGGCCGCTCACCGGGCCGGGGAAAACCTCGGCGCCCGCAGGCCGTTTGAGTGAAGCCCCGGAACCAAACGCCCACGGGGCAGTTGACCAGGACGCTCCATCAGCGGGCACTCGTGCGACAAAGGGATCAAAATGATCAAGAAGTTCATGACCGCCGCCGCCGTCTCCGCCATTGCGGTCGGCGCGGGCGCCGCCGCCGCGGCCCCGGCCATGGCCATCGGCAACGACAACGGGGTCAACACCGTCAACGGCAACGGTGCGCAGCAGATCTACGGCAACCAGAAGACCCACGGCGACCTGAGCCCGCAGCTCGGCCTGGTCCAGGGCACTCTGAACAAGCCCTGCATCGGCCTGCCCGCCAAGGTCAACGCCCAGTCCCTGATTGCCGCGCTCAACATCGGGGTCCAGGACATCAACGTCCTGTCCAACCCGCAGAACCAGCAGTGCACCGAGAACTCGACCCAGGCCAAGGGCGACGAGCCGCTCTCGCACATCCTCAGCAACATCCCGGTCCTCTCCGGCAACGTCTCCGCCGGCAGCTGATTTCCACTCCCTGCGCCCGTGGAGTGAGGTGACGAGGGCCCCGGCAGCGTCCAGCCGCCGGGGCCCTCGCACGTTCCGCGCCGGCGGTCAGCCAGTCCAGAAGTCCCACCACCGCGTGAGGATCAGCATCCCGATCACTCCGACGTGCAGGGCGGGCGGAGCCCAGCCGAACTCGGTGAGGAATCCCCGCAGCGGGCCGGGGGCGGGCAGGAGGCGCGTGCGGACGTTGTGCGCGGTGACCGCCCAGAACATCAGCAGGGTCGCCAGCCAGGCCAGGCAGCACCACAGGCAGAGCGCGTTGATCTCGTAGAGCGACTGGACCATCAGCCAGCTGCAGAAGCCGACGCCGAACAGCGTGCCGGCGTTCAGTCCGAGCCAGAACCAGCCGCGGTAGCGGGCGCCGGCCAGCAGGCCCGTGCCGACGCAGACCACGACGGCGTACGCGACCAGTCCCAGCAGGGGGTTGGGGAAGCCGAAGGCCGCCGCCTGCTCGCTCTCCATCACGCTGCCGCACGAGACGACCGGGTTGAGACTGCAGGCGGGCTTGAAGTCCGGGTCCTCCAGCAGGAGGAACTTGTCGAGCGTGATCACCCAGGAGGCCAGCACCCCGGCCGCCCCGGTGAGGGCCAGCAGCCAGGCCAACCCCTTTGGCACGGCCTCGGGTTCACCTTCGGGTCGCACGCCGAGCCGTCTCTGCTGGCGGGGAACGCCCACTGTATTCGTTGCCATGTGGCCCATAGTCCCGCGCTTCCTCCCAGAGTGGGCCTAACCATGCCCATCCATAAGGAAGTTGACCTGAAGGTGTGGCGGGAACCTCCGATGCTTCCCGGACGTTTTACCGAACCCCGGACGTGATGTCAGAGCGAGGGGTTACGTTGAGCTTCCGCTAAGTGACAAGCTGCGACGGCCTGGAGACCCACCGTGAGCGATCCGTACGAGACAACCGAGGCGCACCTCGACCGCCTCCTCGGCCGCGCCCTGAACTCCTTCGACCTGCCGGACCGGTTGGTCGAGCGCCTCGGCACGGCGCTCGCCCACAGCTCTTCGCTCTACACCACCCACCACAGCCCTGCGACGGGGATATGGCGGGAGACCCACCGGCACACCTACCTGCTGGCCGACGGCGGTTCGGTCTCGCTGTGGGAGCTGGCCTACCGGCTGGAGGACGACCGGACGGTCCGGCACGAGGTCTTCGCGAGCAAGGCGGAGACCTGCCTGGCCGTGGCCCGGCTCTTCGGCGAGGCCGCCGCGGGTGCGTCCCCGGATCCGGTGCTGCTGCCGGGCGACGAGGAGCCCGAGAACGACGTGGCGGTGCTGAGCGCCCTGTTCGCGGGGTCGGCTGCGGCGCGGCGGCACCGGGAGTACACGGTGGAACAGTCCGCCGATCATGCCCGGCGGGTGCTGCGCCGCGCGGAGAACGCGGACCGGCCCGGCGAACCGGTGGCGACGCTGCTGCGCTCGGCGTACGGGCACCAGATCACCCAGGCGTTCGGCGCGAGGCAGTGCCTGTCGAACGGGCGGGACGCGGGCTTCAGCCTGTACGAGCACGCCTTCGTGCTGCTGGACGGGACCGAGGTGAGCCTGTGGGAGGTCGAGCACACGGCGACGCCCGACGGACGGCACATGTGCGAGGTGTACGAGAGCGAGGCGGCCGCGCGCGGAGCCATGGAACTCCGCGCCCGCGTGCGGTGAGGAAGCCGCCTGGGCCGGCGGGGTGAGCCGTAGGACGCGGCGCCTCGGCGCCGGCTCAGGCCGCTCCGGCCACCCCTGCGACAAAGAACGGACATGCCCGCCCACGAGGGGCGGGCATGTCGGTACGGCGAGCGGAGCGGAACGGCCTAGACGGCCGGGACCTGCTGGGCGGCGGGGTCCGCGTGATCCGCGGCGCGCGGCTTCGGGACGGCGCCGGCGTGCTCGGCGGCGCCCTCGCGCTGGTCGATCGGCATCGGCTTGCGCGGCAGCGCGAACATCACCGCGAAGATCACGATCAGGACGGCCGCGACCCACCACAGCGCGCCGCGGAAGGCCTCGACGTAGGGCGGGCCGTAGACCTTGTCGTCGTCCATCAGCCCGAAGAAGACGACGGAGGTCAGCGCGAGACCCAGCGCGTTGCCCATCTGACCGGTGGTGTTGATCAGCCCGGAGGCCGAGCCGGCGTCCTGGCGAGGCACCTCGGACAACGTGGTGTCGTTGAGCGGAGCCACGATCAGGCCCATGCCGATGCCCATCAGGACCAGCGGGGCGGCCATCTGCCAGGAGGTGATCTCCATGCCGTAGTGCTCGGACTCCCAGATGTAGAGGAGGAGCCCCGCAGCCATGATCAGGGCTCCGGCCTGGAGCACCTTGCGGCCGAACCGCGGGACGAGCTTTCCGACCGAGATGCCCGCGGCGGCCGAGACGGCGATGGAGAACGGGATGCCGGTGGTGCCGGCGCGCAGGGCGCTCCAGCCGAGGCCCATCTGCATGTACATCGTCCAGACCAGGAAGAAGATGCCGGTCGCGATGCCGAAGGTGAGCTGGACGGCGATGCCGCCGGCGAAGCTCTTGACCTTGAAGAGCGAGAGCTCTACGAGCGGGGAGCCGTCCTTCTTGATCTTGTACTTCTCGTAGGCGATGAAGCCCGCGAAGACGAACGGCGCCGCGCCCATGCAGACGAAGCCCCACAGCGGCCAGTCGTTCTCACGGCCCTCGGTCAGCGGGAAGATCAACATGACCATGGCGAGGGTGGCGAGGACGACACCGACGAGGTCCAGGCGCAGGGCCTTGGGGGCCTTGGACTCGCTGATGAACTTGCGGCCCAGGATCACGCCCGCGATACCGACGGGCAGGTTGATCAGGAAGATCGGGCGCCATTCGAGACCGAAGAGGTTCCACTCGGTGAGCAGCGCGCCGAGCATCGGGCCCGAGACGGCGCCGAGGCCCACGATCGCGCCGAACATGCCGAAGACCTTGCCGCGCTCCTGCGGAGGGAAGGTGACGTGGATGATCGCCAGAACCTGCGGGACCATCAGGGCGGCCATAGCGCCCTGGAGGAGGCGGGAGGCGACGAGCATGCCCGGGTTCGCGGCGATGCCGCAGAGCAGCGAGGCGGCGGTGAATCCGGCGATGCCGATGAGGAAGAGGCGCTTGCGGCCGTAGATGTCACCGAGACGGCCGCCGGTGATCAGGCCGGCGGCGAAGGCGAGGGCGTAGCCTGCGGTGATCCACTGGATCGCGCTGGGGGAGGCGCCGAAGCCATCGCGCATGCTGGGTATCGCTATGTTGACGATCGTGACGTCGACCAGGTCCATGAAGGCCGCGGTCATCACGATGGCGAGCGCCAGCCAGCGGCGGCGGTCGGTGGGCGAGCTGGGTGCGTCGTGGGCTGCGTCGTTCCGCTCTTCTTGTACGGGCCCGTTCTTTCTTTCGGGCGATGTCTTGGACGTCTCGGTGCTCATGAAGAGAAACCTAGACGGCATGTAGGTCAGTTGGTGTCCTATTTGACTGGCAACCTGGAAGACATGACCGACACCCCCGCACGGCTGCTCTCCCTGCTGTCCCTCCTCCAGACCCCGCGCGAATGGCCCGGCAGCGAGCTGGCGCAGCGGCTGCGGGTCAGCGCGCGGACCATCCGGCGCGACATCGAGCGGCTGCGGGACCTCGGATACCCGGTGGAGGCCACGCTGGGGGCCGAGGGCGGCTACCGACTGGTGGCGGGGGCGGCGATGCCGCCCCTGCTCCTCGACGACGAGGAGGCCGTGGCGATCGCGGTGGGGCTGCGGGCGGGGGCCGGGCACGCGATCGAAGGGGTCGAGGAGGCCTCCGTACGGGCCCTGGCGAAGCTGGAGCAGGTCCTGCCCTCGCGGCTGCGGCACCGGGTCGGCGCGCTGCAGACGGCCACGATCGCGCTGACGCGGGGGGACGGGTCGAGCGTGGACCCGCGGACGCTGACGACGATGGCGTCGGCGGTGGCGGGACCCGAGCGGCTGCGGTTCGCGTACCGGGCGGGGGACGGGGCCGAGTCGCGACGGCTGGTGGAGCCGTACCGGCTGGTGAGCACGGGGAGCCGCTGGTACCTGGTCGCCTACGACCTGGAGCGGGAGGACTGGCGGACCTTCCGGGTGGACCGGGTGGACGAGGCCTTCGCGACGGGGGCCCGGTTCGCGCCGCGGGCGCTGCCGATGGACGCGGAGGACTTCGTGCGGCGGGGGCTGCGGGGCGGCGAGCAGCAGACGTACCTGGTGGAGGCGACCTTCGCGGTGGGGCCGGCGGAGCTGCCGGAGTGGCTGCGGTCCGTGGCCCTGCCGGGCGGGGGGACGGAGACCTCGGTGCGTTTCGAGAGCCGGGACACGCCGGAGTGGCTGGTGGCGCGGCTGGCGCTGACGGGTCTGCCGTTCACCGTGCGGGGGCCGGCGTCGCTTCGGGCCGCGGCCGGTGCGCTGGCCGCGCGGCTCACGTCGGCGGCTGCGACACCGTAGCCGGGGCTCCGCCCCGGACCCTGAGCGCCCCGGACCCTGGGGGCTCGAACGCCGACGGGGCTGAAAAGGCCCGAGCCGGGAAGGGGGGAGCCCCGGCGCCTGGGGGGGATAGGCGCCGGGGCTCGTACAGGGGGGCTTGGCTGCGGGCCGGTCAGGCCACCGCGTCGAAGCCCGTGTCGCGTGCCATCCGCTTCAGTTCCAGCAGGGCGTGCTTCTCGATCTGGCGGATCCGCTCGCGGGTCAGGCCGTGCTGCTTGCCGACCTCGGTCAGGGTCCGCTCGCGGCCGTCGTCGATGCCGTACCGCATCTTGATGATCGAGGCGGTGCGCTGGTCGAGCTTGCCGAGCAGGTCCTCCAGCTCCTCGCTGCGCAGCAGCGAGAGCACGGACTGCTCGGGCGAGATCGCCGAGGTGTCCTCGAGGAGATCGCCGAACTGGGTGTCACCGTCGTCGTCCACCGACATGTTCAGGCTGACCGGGTCGCGCGCCCAGTCCAGGACGTCGCCGATGCGCTTCTCCGTCGTGTCCAGCTCGGCGGCGATCTCGGCGTGCTCCGGGTCGCGGCCGTTCTCGCGGTTGAACTCGCGCTGGACGCGTCGGATCCGGCCGAGCTCCTCGACCAGGTGGACGGGGAGACGGATGGTGCGGGACTGGTCCGCGATGGAGCGGGTGATCGCCTGGCGGATCCACCACGTGGCGTACGTGGAGAACTTGAAGCCCTTGGCGTAGTCGAACTTCTCGACCGCGCGGACCAGGCCGGCGTTGCCCTCCTGGATCAGGTCGAGGAGGGGCAGGCCGCTGCGCGGATAGCGGCGGGCGACGGCCACGACGAGGCGGAGGTTCGAGCGGATGAAGACTTCCTTGGCGCGCTCGCCTTCGGCGGCCAGCGCCTCCAGCTCCTCGCGGGCCGGGGTCTCCCCCTCGCGTTCTATCGCGCCGTCGAGGATCTGCTGGGCGTAGACGCCCGCCTCGATGATCTGGGAGAGCTCCACTTCCTTGGCGGCGTCGAGCAGCGGGGTACGCGCGATCTCGTCCAGGTACATGCCGACCAGGTCGCGGTCTGCGATCTCCCCGCCCACAGCGCGTGCGCTGCTCGTGGACTGACGACGGGCGACGGCGCGGGTTGCCATGCGTGCTCCCTTGCGATGAGTTCGGTCGCGGTGCGGCTGCCGGACGGCCACCGGCGGTGCGGTGGTGCGTCCTGCGGACACTCTCCCGAGTGCCCGCTTCCGAAGGAAACAACGACTGGAATCGGGACAGAATTCCCACGCCGTTCCCTCTTTCTCGAGATCTTGCAGTATCCTGCCCCGCCACGAGAGGGGCGCGGATGCCGCAGAAACCCGAAGAAGTGCAGGTCAGGTGCGAAACGGAGGCGGATCTGGCCGCTCTCACGAACCTCTACAACCACTACATCCGTGAGACGGCGGTCACGTTCGACACGGCCGCTTTCACTCCGGAGCAGCGTCGCCCCTGGCTGCACTCCCACCCTGAAGACGGTCCGCACCGGCTTCTGGTTGCCTGCACGGCTGAGGGAATGGCCGGATACGCCACAAGCAGCCCGTTCCGCCCCAAACCGGCCTGCGCCACGTCGGGGGAGGCGAGCGTGTACCTCGCCCCGCACGCGGTCGACCGGGGCCGGGCGACCACCCGTCCGGGTGAGGTCTTGGATATCCCGGCACGTCACCGAGGACGGCATCGGCATCAAGGCCTCGGCCGTGGAACTGGTCGTCGAGGTCGTCTATCCCGGGCGCGACAGCGTGTCCCGCGACCGGGTACGCAAGCGGCGGGCGTACGCACGCGCGGGCATTCCCGTCTACGTCCTCATCGACGATCACGATGAACTCGGCATGGTCACGGTGCTGACCACCCCCGATCCGGACCAGGCCGTCTACGACGACGAGGTCCGAGTGCCGTACGGGACGGCCGTCACCATCCCCGAGGGGCCCGCCAAGGGCTTCACCGTCGGGGAGGAGATCACGGGGCCGGGCCGGAGGCCCTAGCCGAACTGCAGGGAGCGCTTCGATAGGCCCATCCAGAAGCCGGTCACAGTGTCGCGGCGGGCGGCGAGGTCGCCGGTGGCCTCCGCGGCGCCGAGTGTGACGAAGAGCGGGGCGAAGTGTTCCGTACGGGGGTGGGCCAGGCGGCCCGACGGGGACTTGGTCTCGAAGTCGAGCAGGGAGTCCAGGTCGCCGGAGGTCAGCGCCTCGTGGCCCCACGCGTCGAATTCGGCCGACCAGGAGGGGACGCCCGGGCCCGGGTGCCGCAGCGCGGCCAGGTTGTGGGTGAAGAAGCCGCTGCCGACGATGAGGACCCCCTCGTCGCGCAGGGGCGCCAGCTTGCGGCCGATGTCCATCAGGCGGCGCGGATCCAGGGTAGGCATGGATATCTGGAGCACCGGTACGTCCGCCTCCGGGTACATCTCCACCAGCGGGACGTACGCCCCGTGGTCCAGGCCGCGGTCCGCGATGTCCTGGACGGGGCTGCCGGGGGCCCGTAGCAGCGACCGGACCGAGGCGGCCAGGGCCGGGGCGCCCGGGGCCTCGTAGCGGACCCGGTAGTAGTGCTCGGGGAAGCCCCAGAAGTCGTACACCAGCGGGGCCGGCTCGGTGGCGCCGAGGGCGAGCGGGGCCTCCTCCCAGTGGGCGGAGACCATCAGGATCGCCGTCGGGCGGGGCAGGGCCGCGGACCAGGCGGCCAGTTCGCCCGGCCAGAGCGCGTCGTCGGCGAGCGGCGGCGCCCCGTGGCTGAGGTAGAGCGCCGGCATACGGGTCTCCTGCGGGGGCACGCCCACCGGAGTCAGGGGTGCGGGGGCCGGGGTCATGGGGCGCTCCTCCGTCGTCGGTGCAGGGCTGCCGTGAAAAGACTAACCCCGCTTGGTTCAAATTTGAACCAAGCGGGGTCGTCAGTCATTCCCGTGCGGGTACCGCCGTCAGTGGGCGATCACCGGGACCTTGAGGTCGACGTTCTCGGCGGAACCGGAGGCCGCCGGGCCGCCGATGTGCGGACGGCCGGTGTTGATCAGCGTCAGGGCGATGGCCGAGCTGGCGACCAGGATGCCGACCGCCCACCAGATGGCGGACGCGTAGCCCTCGACCATGGCCTGCGCCTGGACCAGCTGCGCGGCCGCGCCGCCCGCCGCGGTCTCGACCGTGTGATCGGCCAGGTACGCGGTGGTCGCCGAGGCGGCGATGGTGTTGAGCAGCGCGGTGCCGATGGCGCCGCCGACCTGCTGCGAGGTGTTGACCATGGCGGAGGCGACTCCGGCGTCGGCCGGGTTCACCCCGTGCGTGGACAGGGACATGGCGGGCATGAACGCCGTGCCCATGCCGAGGCCGAGCAGCAGCTGCGCCGGCAGGATCAGCGCCGGGTACGAGGACCCGACCTCCAGCTGGGTCAGCATCAGCATGCCGGCGGCGGCGACCAGGAAACCCGGGCCCATCAGCAGGCGCGGCGCGACGCGGGTCATCAGGCGGGCGCCGATCTGCGTCGAGCCCAGGATCATGCCCGCGATCATCGGCAGGAAGGCGAAGCCGGTCTTGACGGGCGAGAAGCCCTTCACGATCTGGAGGTAGTAGGTGAGGAAGAGGAACAGGCCGAACATCGCGATGACGGCCAGGCCGAGCGAGAGATAGACACCGCCGCGGTTGCGCTCCAGCAGGACGCGCAGCGGCAGCAGCGGGGACTTCACCAGGGACTCGACGAGGACGAAGGCCGCCAGCAGGACCGCCGAGCCGACGAACATGCCCACGGTCAGAGCGTCCGACCAGCCCTCGGACTCGGCGCGGGTGAAGCCGTACACGAGGGCGACGAGGCCCAGGGTGGACAGGACCACACCGGGGATGTCCAGCGGGGCGCGGTTGCGGGAACCGGCGGGCTCGCGGATGACCAGCCAGGCACCCACGGCCGCGACGATCGCGAACGGGATGTTGACGAAGAAGGTCCAGCGCCAGTTCAGGTACTCGGTGAGGAAGCCGCCGAGGATCAGGCCGACGGCGCCGCCACCGCCTGCGATCGCGCCGTAGATGCCGAAAGCCTTGGCGCGCTCCCTGGCGTCGGTGAACATGACCGCGAGCAGCGACAGGGCCGCCGGTGCGAGCAGTGCGCCGAAGGCACCCTGGAGGGCGCGGGCGCCGAGCATCATGGCCTCGCCGTTCGCGGCGCCGCCGAGCGCGGAGGCCAGGGCGAAGCCGATGAGGCCGACGACGAAGGCGTTCTTACGGCCCCACTTGTCGGCGATGCGGCCGCCGAAGAGGAGCAGTCCGCCGAAGGCCAGCGCGTACGCGGTGATGACCCATTGGCGGTTGCCGTCCGAGATGTCCAGGTCGGTCTGGGCGGAGGGCAGGGCGATGTTCACGATGGTCGCGTCGAGGACGACCATCAGCTGGGCCAGGGCTATGAAGACGAGTGCCTTCCAGCGGCTGGGATCGGCAGCCAGCGGCGCAGGCGCGGCTGTTTTTGACATGGGGGTACCCACTTCACTGTGCGGAATGACTGGAAAAGGCTAGTTCGTAAGCTTGGGGTGGGTCACATGGTTTTCTGCCGCAGGTCTTCCAAGGTGGCCGCCGAACCCGGGAGTTCGGAGCGGGCCGGAGCCCGCAACCCGTCGAGGAAGAGCTGCAGATGACGGTGGGCGAAGCGGTCGGTGTCGAGGCAGGCGGTGCCGGGCAGGGGGCGGCTGAGCTGGGACAGGGCGACCATCAGGTCGCCGACGCCGATGTCCGCGCGGACCAGTCCGGCGTCCTGGCCGGCGGTCAGCAGGGTCTCGACGGCCGCCTCCAACGCGGTGCGCGCCGCGATGAGTTCGGGGTGGTCGCCGTCGAAGTCGTCGGCGAGCGCGGGGCACAGGGCACCGATCCGCTCGTCGGCGGCGGTGTGCGTGAAGCGGCACAGCGCGGCGAACGCGTCCGGCTCCTCGGCGAGGGAGGCCTCGGCCGAGGCCGTGACCCGGCCCATCGTGAAGAGCACGACCTGGCGCACGAGCGTGGGCCGGTCGGGGAAGTGCCGGTAGAGGGTGGCATTGCCGATGCCGGCCCGGCGGGCCACCTCGTCGAACGGGGTCGCGGCGCCGAACTCGACGAAGGCCTCGCGGGCCGCCGTCAGGATCCGCTCGCGGTTGCGGACGGCGTCGGCGCGCGGGCGCGACGGAACACCGGTCGAGCGGGAGGTGCGGACGGCCGGTCCGGGCTCGGCCGGCTCCCCCGGCACCCCGGGGACCGCGGAACCGGGCGCGAGCGCGGGCGCGAAACCGGGCGCGGGGGCACCGGGCGCGGGCGCGAAACCGGTCGCGAGCGCACCGGTCGCGGCCTCGGGCTCCGCCGCCGGGTCCACGGTCACCCCGAGGACGGGCGGGGCCGCCGGGGCTGTGGCGGTGGAGCGCTTCATTCCGGGGCCTCCCTGGTACGCGACACGCGTAGGACTTCACGATCGGCCCCTTGAAACGGGGAGCCGGTCCCCACTTGGCGGGACTCACGTACAAACGGGGATCTGCTCCCCGGTTATTTCACTCCTTCGCGTGACCTGAGTCACAAGACCGTTCACGTTCGGCCTCTTCCGGCGCGCGGGCGCGCCGCGCCCGTCGGAGGGTGATCGAACAGAGCGCAGACCGGACAGGGCCGGCTGCCGCGGACCCGAAGGCGATCTCCATGCCGCAGACCCGCCACCGGATACGCAGATCACGCTGCACCAGCGCGTTCATCGGGCTGACCGCACTGGCCCTGGGCGTCACGGCGACCGCGAGCACGGGGATATCCAGCCACGGCAACTCGACGGCCGGACCGGTGGGCTCGACCGTCGAAGCGGCTCTCGCTCCCTGCCGGATCGCCGGCACGATGGGCGTGCAGATGTCCGAGGGCCTGCCGACCCCTCCCGGGTACTCCCGCTCGACCGGCGAGGTCCGGGCCCTGAACCTGATGGTCGACTTCCCCGACGCCAAGGGCGAGGGCGCGGCCATGGACCGGCTGGCGGAGTTCTTCCCCCAGACCTCCGACTGGTTCCGCACCAGCTCCTACGGGCGGCTCGCCTACCAGGCCGAGGCGCCGATAAGGACCTGGCTGCGGATGCCGATGCCCTTCGCGGCGTACGGGATCGAGCGCGGGTCCGCGTACGAGCCCGGCTACCGGCAGCTCGCCGAGCACATCGCGAAGGCCGCCGACCCCGAGGTGGACTTCAGCCGGTACGACCTGATCAACGTCCTGGTCACGCCGAACGCCGGGCCGTCCGCCCTGGACACCGTCCTGTCGGTGACCTTCTCGGGCAACGGCGAGGCGCCGGTCGCCGACGGCGTGCCGCTGGCCAACACGTCCTTCGTCTACAGCCGGCAGGACGACGGCTCCGGCACCTACCGGGAGACCGGCTACCGGGTGCTCCCGCACGAGAACGGGCACGTCTTCGGACTGCCCGACCTCTACACCTCCGACGGCGGCAGCACGGTCGGGCACTGGGACATCATGAGCGAGGACTGGGGTGCCAACAACGACCTGTTGGGCTGGCACAAGTGGAAGCTGGGCTGGCTGGACAGCACACAGATCAGCTGCGCGTCCAAGCCGGGCAGCAGCGACCACGTCCTGTCCCCGCTGGCGGTGCGGGGCGGCACGAAGCTGGCCTTCGTACCGCTGTCGGAGAGCGCCGGGTACGCGGTGGAGGTGCGGACCCGGGCCGGGAACGACGAGGCCGTCTGCAAGCCCGGCGTCCTCGTCTACAAGGTGGACTCCGACGTGGACACCGGGCACGGCCCGGTGACGGTGTCGGACAGCGCCGACGCGAGCGGCGGCTGCACCCGGCGGCCCAACGTGCACGCGGAGCTCTCGGACGCGCCGTTCCGGCCGGGCGAGACCTTCACCGACGAGAAGGCGGGCATCAGCGTCTCGGTGGTGGGCGAACTGCGCAACGGCAGCTACCAGGTCCGCATCACCCGGCCGTAGCGCCTCGCGCCGGACGTCAGGCCCCCGCGAGGGCCTGACGCAGGACGTCCACGACCTCGGCTCGGTGCTCCGGGGCCAAGAGGAAGAAGTGGTCGCCGTCGAACCGGCGCACCCGGCACGCCGCGGTCGTGTGCGCGGCCCAGCCGTCCAGCGGTTCGTGCGGGACCAGCGGATCCGCCGTACCGCCCAGCGCGTGCAAGGGCACGTCGAGCCGTACGTCTTCGAACCCCGACGCGGCCTCCCGGCCGAGTGCGAGGTCCGCCTGAAGCACCCGCGTGAGGTGGGCCAGCATGTCCGGATCCTGCAGGACCCACTCCGGCGTGCCCCCACCGTCCTTCAGCAGCCGGACGGCGTCCTGCTCGGTGGTGGCCGCATGGGCCCGGCGCGGGCTTCCGCCGGGCAGCTGGCCGCTGACGACGGCGGCCCGGCAGTGCGGGCCGAGGAGGAGCGCGGCGCGGGCGGCGAGGAGCGCGCCGAGGCTGTGCCCGAAGACGACCGTGGGCAGCGGCGCACGGCCGAGCACCTCGTCGGATACGGAGTCCAGGACCTGGCCGAGCCGGCAGCCGGGGGGCTCGCCGAACCGGCGCTCCCGGCCGGGCAGCGACAGTCCGAGCACTTCCACGTGCTGGGGCAGCGCTTCGACGAGGGGGAGCAGGGTGTTGGGGCCGGACCCGGAGTGCGGCAACACCAGCAGGCGCGCGCGGGGCGCGACCGCCGCGCCCCGGATCCGGAGCATCGGCCACCAGGGGACGTCGGCGGAGGAACGCGACCCGACCATCAGTGATTCTCCTCGGGATCCGGATTGACCGATGGTCAGACTATGCAGCGCCACGACCCCGCTCACCCGGCTTTCACACCGACCGGCCGATCCGCTCCCCGGTCGGCCACGTGCCGGGCAGCCCGCAGCGGCGCCTCCCGTGCGTCGCAGGAAGGAAGGACGTACGTACTCAGTCGACGGGACGCAGTGCCCGCTCGGAACGCAGCGCTGCCCAGACAGCCACGGCGGCCAGGGCCGCGACCCCGGCGAGGGCGAGGCCGCCGGTCAGGGGGGACGGATCGGGCGGGGCCTGGTTCCAGAGGTACAGCTGGTACTGGGCTTCAGAGGGCAGGTTCAGCAAGTCGGCGATCCAGCGGTGCGGTAGGAACGGCGCCGCAGGAAGCATCACGAGTGGCGCGGTCACCAACAGGGGACCGATGCCGAGCGCGAGGGTCCCGATGACGCTGCGCAGCAGTGCCGCCCCGAGGCCGGCCAGGCAGATGAAGAGGAACTGGACGAGCAGGGCGCCGGCGATCGCGCCCGCGGCCTGGCCCCAGGTCGCGGACTCGACGGGCAGGGGAGGCGCCGTGGGAGCCGCCCCGCCGAACCCCGGGGGCACCACGCGGGGCCGCGCCGGCCACAGTCGGGCGAGCGCCGAGGTGGCCAGCCAGAGCAGCACGCCGGTGACGATCTGCACGGCGAGCGCCAAGGCGAGCGCGGCCCCGACCTTGCGCGCCCACAGCACCCCGACCCGGTTCTCGAAGAGGCGCAGGGCGCTCCAGGTACCGCCTTCCAGGGTCTGGCCGAGCCCCATGGCGACGACCACTCCCGTGAGGACGAGACCCAGCAGAGTCGCGAACTGCCATGCCGCCGCTCGCAGCGCCGACGGGAGCGAGGTGAGTGCCGACACCGAGGGGTCGAGCACCCCGTACGAGGCGCCCGCCATCCAGAGCCGGACGGCGAGCCCCAGCACCACCGCCATCGCCACCGCGGTGGCTCCCCACACGGGAGCGGTCCACAGGGCCCGCAGCTCGCCGGCCCACGCGGCGCCCTCCCGGCGTGTCGGCCGGCGCCGGCTGCCGGCCATCAGGCGCGGTCCCGGGTCCTGTTGAACCGGTCCAGGCCGATCCAGAGGAGACCGATGAGGGCCAGAGTCGGCAGGACGCGGAGCAGGACGGGGGCGGTGGAGGGGTCGGTGGAGATCCAGAAGTGGTCCCAGACCCCGTCCACCGCACCGAAGCCGACGAGGTCGGCCAGCGCGCCGCCGGGGAGCCAGGCGCCCAGCCCCGGGGCGGCGGAGGTGCGGACCACCAGGACGAGCAGCAGCATCCCGGCGAGGAAGGTGCGCATCGGCTGGCGCAGCAGTGCGCCGAGGGCGACCGCGACGGCTGCGGCCCCGGCCAGCACGGCTGCCCCGGCCAGTACGCCGAGTGCGGTGTCGGCGAGGACGGTGCCGAGGGCGCCGGGCGAAGGCAGCGGGTAGGCGTTGCGGCCGTAGAGCAGGCCGAACGCGGCCGTCACGGCGGCGGACGCGCAGAGCAGCGCCAGAATCCACACCCAGACGGCCAGGGCCTTGGCGGCGAGCAGCCTGCTGAGGCGGGACTCGTAGAGGAGGAGCGGCACGATGCTGCCCCGGCTCCATTCACCGGCGACGGAGAAGGCCGCCAGCATGACGAGGAGCGCGAGCCCGGGAATGGACGTCAGCAGCCGTACGGTCCACAGCAGCGAGCCCACCGGGTGCTGGGCGTGTGCGGCACGGACTCCTTCAGCGGTGAACCTGTCCTGGATCCGCTCCAGCCCGACGGCCTGCAGGGGCACTTCGGCGAGGCATTTGTCCTTCTGCTCCGGGGTGTTCTGCGCGGAATCACACGATCGGGGCAGGTAGTCGAGGTTGGCCTGCACCTGCTTGAGGTTGTACGAGGCCATGTTCTGGCTCACCCAGGCGCAGTAGAGGGAGCCGAAGACGAACAGCGCGGCGAGGGTGAGGGCGAGCGGGTGCCGCAGCAGCCGCCGGGTCTCCGCCCGGACGAGGCGGTTCACTGGCGGCCGCCGTTCCCGACGAGCCCGAAGAACCAGTCCTCGAAGGCGGCCGGACCGCTTTCCGGGTCGTAGCCGAGCGCGTCGAGAGTGCCGGCGGCGGCGACGCGGCCCTGGGCAAGCATGATCACGCGGTGGCAGATCCGCTGGATCTCGTCGAGCTGGTGGCTGGAGACGAGGACGGCGGCCCCGCGCGCGGCCTCCTCGGCCACGATCCGCCGCACCATGCGCAGTCCCTCGGGGTCGAGCCCGTTGGTGGGCTCGTCGAGGATCAGCAGATCGGGCTGCTTGAGCAGCGCCGCGGCGATGGCCAGCCGCTGCCGCATGCCCTGCGAGTACGTCCCGAGGCGGCGGTCGGCGGCGCCGGTCAGCCCGACGCGGTTGAGCGTACGGGCGATCCGTCCGCCGTCGGGAAGCCCGGCGGTGTCCAGCAGGGTGCGCAGCATGGCGCGTCCGGTGGACCACCGGTGGAAGGCGGGCGCGTCGAGAGCGGCTCCGAGCCGGTCGAGCTGCCGCGGCCGCATCGGCAAGGCCTCCCCGAACAGCCGCACCTCACCGGAATCGGGGGTGGACAGCCCCGTGATCACCCGCATCAGGGTGGTCTTGCCGGCGCCGTTGAGCCCGAGGAGGCCGACGATCTCGCCGGCCTCCAGGCTGAGATGAACCCCTTCCAGCACGGAGTGCTTCCGGAAGCTCTTGGTCACTTCGTGGCAGGAAAGGACGCTCATCGTCTGAGATTACTTCCAGTTGTAGACGACGCGACCCGACGAGTGGATGAACGCCGGGGCGTTGGCTATCTGCATGTAGTAGCTGCCGGCGGGGGCGTTGCCGAACTCCTTCCAGTACACGCCGTTGTCGCAGGACCAGTCACGCCAGGCGACCCACTGGTCGGGCTGCCAGGACTTGTCGATCTTGAAGTCGTAGCCGACCCGGCCCTGAGCGCCGTTGCTCGTGGCGCACGCGTCCTGCGATGCCGACTGGCTGTTGCCCGGGGCCGACCAACGGCCGGTCTCCGCACCCACGCCCTCGTCGGTGAAGGAGAAGTTCTTCACCTGCGTGTACGCAGCGAAGGCGTTCGGCGCGAGTGCGCCAACGAGTCCTGCTGCGAGCGCGGCCGTCACCACGGCCGACTTCATGCGAGTACGCATGGGGTTCCCCTCCGTTCGCTCCACCTTCCCCGGTGGAGTCTGTGCACTGCGCGCCGTCATCGACGCGCAGCCGGAGATGATCTTCATATTTGCTTTACTTCTAGTCAAGTTGGGAAGAATTTGCGCCAACTCGCAGCAGACTCACCGATTTTTCCGGTGGCTTGATTTCACTCCCCCGCAAGAGCGCCCGAGTGGGGCCGACTTGGAGCATTCCGCATGCAGAAGCCGGGCCAGGCGGGTCGGACCGCCCCCGCGACAGGCAAGCCCTCCGGGCGGCCCAGCCTCCCAGATGGCTTGAAGCCGCCTCTCTCCGCGTCGCCGACGACGTGGTGCGCCTTCCCGCAGGTCGGCCCCGATCAGGTATGGGACGTGCCGGACAGGGCGACGTCGGGCTCGGCGGGGGCCGCAGGCGGGGTGGGTGCCGTGGGTGCGGTGCGTGGCCGGCGGCGGTCCGCCGCCTTCTGCACGCGTCGGCCGAGGCGCTGCATCGGCATCTCGACCAGGCGGTACATCAGGTGGCTGACGGCCACGACGACGCCGAGGAAGATCGCCGTCCAGGCGATCCGTCCGAGCGTCGAGGACGGCTGCGGCGGAACGCCCACCAGCGGTTCGATGGTGCGCAGCAGCGGGATGTGCAGCAGGTACACCGAGAAGCTGATCGCGCCGAGCCAGGTCAGCACCTTCGGGAAGCGGCGCCGCCTGAGGAGGAAGCCGATGCCGAAGAGCACCCATGCGGTGAGGTAGGCGATCGACCAGGCCTTCCAGCCCGAGGACCAGGTCCGGTCCAGGGCCTCACCCCGGTTGTACAGCCAGCCGACGAGCACGCCCGCGACGAGGACGAAACCGCAGGAGAGCAGGGCCGGGACCCGGGCGAGCTGACCGTGCTGCGCCCGGTACACGACGGTACCGGCGAACATGGTCGCGAAGATCATCCAGGTTTCGAAGGCGGGGGCCCTGCTGTTGAGGGTGACCAGGAGCAGGCCGACCCCGCCGAGCAGCAGGGCGCCCGTGCCGGTCAGCATGCGGTGGCCGCTGAGCACGCCGACGAGGCCCAGGAGCACGAGCGGCGTCACGATCAGCAGGAGCTGGCGGGTCGAGCCGAGTTCCGCATTGAGGAGCTGGGTGCCGACTGCCGTACCGGTCGCCAGCGCGACGACGGCCAGGGCCACCGCGATGGGCCCGCTGTGCCGGTGCAGGCCACGGGTGAAGAGGGCCGTGACGAAGAAGTAGAAGACCATCTCGTAGCACAGCGTCCAGGTGACGTTCATGCCGTTGATGACGCCGAGCAGGTCTTGGAGCATCAGGCCGTTCGCCACGAGTGAGGCCGGGTCGTCGCCGGTGCGCAGAAGCGCGACCGAGCCGTCCCCGGGCGGCAGCATCATGATCGAGAGGACGAAGGCGGCGATCAGGGCCGGGTAGATCCGGAAGATCCGGCCGATCCAGAAGCCGCGGACGTCGCCCCTTCGCTCCAGCGAGGCCGGGATGATGTAGCCGCTGACGATGAAGAAGAGCATGACGCCGAACAGGCCCATGTCGAAGTTCCGCCAGATCATGCCCCCGAAGGGCAGCATCCTCAGCACGTCGAAGTGGTGCAGGGCCACGATCAGAGCGGCGATGCCGCGGAGCGCGTCCAGCCAGCCGAGCCGGGCTCCGGGTGCGGCGGCCGTAGCCGGTGCAGCGGCCTGTGTGGCGGCCGGTGCGGCGGACGTCTGCCGGGCGAATGGGGGTATGAACTTCACGCAGGGACGATATCCGACCCCCGACGGCCGGCCCGTCGTCCACGGACGGCCGGGGTCGGCGGCGCGAGCCGGTCCTGCGGCGGCCCCGCCCGCTGACCTCGGCGCTTGCGCAACCGCGGTGCCGTACGGACGATCGACGGCGCGTTCGGGTTCCTGCTCGGTCCAGGGTGGGTCTCGCCTCGGGGGCGATCCGGCGCGGGCACCGCCGGCCGTGGCCGTCGAGGCGGGGGACTACCCGCGATCCCCGCTCGGCTCGGCAGCGGCGCCCGTGGGCGTTCCCGGTTTCGTGTAGAGGATCTCGCGGGCCTGCTCCGCGGCCCGGGTGATGCTCTCGCCGACGAAGTCGAGGAAGCGGGCGATGTTCTCCAGGCGGGCGGCGGCCGCGGTATGGGGGCCGAGGATGCCGACCCCCTGCCGTGCCGCCTCGGCGAGCACGGCGTTGGACCGGGCGCTGGCGATCATCGACTGGTACCAGACGTCGTCGTCGACCATGTAGCGCTCGCGGCGGCGCTCGTCGCGCTCCCGGCGGACAAGCCCCTGGGCTTCGAGGAACGCGACCGCTTTGGAGATGGACGCCGGGCTGACCTGGAGGTGCTCGACGAGCTCGGCCGCCGTGAGGCTGCCCGCATTCGTGGTGTAGAGGCAGGTCAGCACCCGGGCCATCATCTTGGGCACGCCCGATTGCATGAGGAGGGTGGTGAACGTCTCCTCGTACTCGCGCACGACCTCGGCATCGCGTCCGCCGGCCTGCGCGGGCGCCTGCGCGCCCCGGGGCGCGGCCTGCCTGCGCCGATGGGTGCGCTGTTCGGTGGCGCGATGGGCCAGGTCCGCGCGGTAGGCGGTGGGGCCGCCGTTGCGCATCACCTCACGCGTGATCGTCGAGGTCGGACGGTCGAGCCCTCTGGCGATCTCCGCGTAGGCGAGGCCGTCGGCCAGCCCCGAAGCGATCTGCTGGCGTTCCTGCTGGGTGAGCCTGCCTCCCGGCATTGCGGTCTCCTTCGTTCTCGTCGATAGCTCCAGCATAGCGTTCACTTTCCATTCATTGCAACGCAGAAGCACCTGACGTTGCGTTAACTTCGCGTCCCGTTGCAACGATTCTCTGCCTCTCACCTGCAAAAATAACGTTGATACGCAATAGGCATCTTGAGGGTTCCTTGAACGCAACGTAGCGTTTCCATCAACGGAAACGAACAAGCCGAAGGAAACCATCATGCAGAAGTTCGCCACCCCCGCCCCGATCGCCGCCGTCCTCGACATCCCCGCGGGACGCATCCGCTTCATCGCCGCCGACCGGGCCGACACCGCGGTGGAGGTCCTGCCCGCGGACGCCTCCAGCGGTCGCGACGTGAAGGCCGCCGAGCAGATCACGGTCGCGTACGGCGACGGTGTCCTGCGGATCGAGGCCGCACCGGCGAAGAACCGGATCCTCGGATCCTCCGGATCGGTCGAGGTGACGGTCCAGCTGCCCGCCGGCTCCCACGTCGAGGCGAAGGCGGCCAGCGCCGAGCTCCGCGGCGTCGGACGGCTCGGCGACGTCACCTTCGGCGGCGCGCAGGGCACGGTCAAGCTCGACGAGACCGCAAGCGCCCGCCTCACCCTCCACGCCGGCGACATCTCCGTCGGCCGCCTGGGCGGCCCCGCCAACATCAGCACCCAGAAGGGCGACCTGTGCATCACCGAGGCCGTCGGCGGCACGGTCACGCTGCGCACCGAGGCCGGCGCGATCTCCGTCGGCGCCGCCCGCGGAGTCTCGGCCTCCCTGGACGCCGGCACCTCCTACGGCCGGATCCACAACACCCTCAAGAACACCGACGGCGCCGGCGCCGCCCTGACCATCCACGCGACCACCGCCTACGGCGACATCACCGCCCGCAGCCTCTGAACCCGCAAGCCTCTGAAGGAGCACCCCTCATGACCAGCTTGGCCATCGCGGCGAACGGGCTGCGCAAGTCCTACGGCGACAAAGTCGTGCTCGACGGCGTCGACTTCGCCGTCCCCGCGGGAACGGTCTTCTCCCTGCTCGGCCCGAACGGCGCCGGCAAGACCACCGCCGTCAAGATCCTCTCCACTCTCATCTCCCCCGACCCCGCCTCCGGCGAGATCCGCGTCGGCGGCCACGACCTCGCCACCGACCCGCAGGCGGTGCGCGCCGCGATCGGCGTCACCGGGCAGTTCTCCGCCGTCGACGGCCTGATCACCGGTGAGGAGAACATGCTCCTCATGGCGGACCTGCACCACCTGTCCAAGCCCGAGGGGCGACGGGTCGCCGCCGAGCTGCTGGAGCGCTTCGACCTGGTCGAGGCCGCGAAGAAGCCCGCCTCCACCTACTCGGGCGGCATGAAGCGCCGCCTCGACATCGCCATGACCCTGGTCGGCAACCCGCGGATCATCTTCCTCGACGAGCCCACCACCGGTCTCGACCCCCGCTCCCGCCACAACATGTGGCAGATCATCCGCGAGCTGGTCTCCGACGGGGTCACCGTCTTCCTCACCACCCAGTACCTGGAGGAGGCCGATCAGCTCGCCGACCGTATCGCCGTGCTCAACGACGGCAGGATCGCCGCCCATGGCACCGCGGAGGAACTCAAGAGGCTGATTCCCGGCGGCCATGTCCGGCTCCGCTTCTCCGACCCCTCCGCCTACTACGCGGCCGCGGCCGCGCTGCACGAGGTCACCCGGAACGACGAGGCTCTCGCACTGCAGATCCCCAGCGACGGCACCCAGCGCGAACTGGGCTCCATCCTCGCCCGGCTGGACTCCGCCGGCATCGAGGCCGACGAGCTGACCGTGCACACTCCCGACCTCGACGACGTGTTCTTCGCCCTGACCGGCACCGACGTGCAGCCCGGCCGGTCCACCCTGCCCGGCCAGTCCGCCCCGCCCGGCCAGTCCACCCCGCCCAGCCAGTCCACCGAGCCCGAGGAGTCCGTCCGATGAGTTCTCTCGCCCTCGCCGTGCGCGACTCGTCCACGATGCTGCGCCGCAACCTCCTGCACGCGCGGCGCTACCCGTCCCTCACGCTGAACCTGCTGCTCACGCCGATCATGCTGCTGCTGCTCTTCGTCTACATCTTCGGCGACGTGATGAGTGCGGGCATCGGCGGCGGCGACCGCTCCGCGTACATCGCCTACCTGGTGCCCGGCCTCCTGCTGATGACCATCGGCAGCACCACGATCGGCACCGCGGTGTCCGTCTCCACCGACATGAGCGAGGGCATCATCGCCCGCTTCCGCACGATGGCGATCCACCGAGGCTCGGTGCTCATCGGGCACGTCATCGGCAGCGTGCTGCAGTCGATCGCGAGCGTGGTCCTCGTGGGCGCCGTCGCCGTGGCCATCGGCTTCCGGTCCACGGACGCCACGGCCCTGGAATGGCTGGCGGCGTTCGGACTGCTCGTGCTCTTCGCCCTGGCCCTCACCTGGATCGCGGTCGGCATGGGCCTGATCAGCCCGAACGCCGAGGCCGCCAGCAACAACGCGCTGCCGATGATCCTTCTGCCGCTCCTCTCCAGCGCCTTCGTCCCGGTCGACTCGATGCCGGGCTGGTTCCGGCCGATCGCCGAGTACCAGCCGTTCACGCCCGCCATCGAGACCCTGCGCGGGCTGCTGCTCGGCAGCGAGATCGGCCACAACGGGTGGCTCGCGGTCGCCTGGTGCCTCGGTCTCGCGGTGCTCGGCTACTTCTGGTCGGCCGCGAAGTTCAACGGCGACCCGAAGTAACCGCCCTGCCGACGCGGGCCTCGTCCCGCAGCTCGCCCCACCCGAGGGCGGCGTACTCCGACACCGTGCGGACGTACGCCGCCCCTTCGGCCCGCCTTGATGACCCGGGCCCGGCCCGTCGTGACGCCATCACGACGGCCCGGGCCCGGGGTCTTGCACTGGCTATGCCTGGCCGGGATCTGCCCGACGGCGGGCGAGGAGACCGGTCAGGCCGCGTACCAGCGCCCAGAGCACCGTGGCGTTGACCAGGGCGCAGGCCAGGATCACACCGTAGAACCCGAACCCCAGCCACATGTCGGACAGTTCGGCACCGGGCAGGTCGTACGCTCCCGAGTCGGTCGGGGGCGGCCCCTCGAGCACGGGCACGGGCACGGGCTCCGGCGTCTCCCCGGGCAGGAGCTCGGGCGCGGGCCCGGGCTCGGCCGGCGGCACGGGGCCCGTGTGGACCGGCGTGACCTCCGGCGATCCGAGCGACTCGGGAGCGGGCGCGTTCAGCCCCAGGGCCAGGAGGCTGAGCGGTGCGGTGGCCAGCACCGGCCAGATGCCGGCGAACCCGGCGTCCCCCGTCCGGACGAGCACGTCCACCCAGACCAACAGCCCGACCACCAGGGCCAAGTAGCCAGCGGGAAACCACACTTCAAGTCTTGACCGACGCCGTCTCACGACTTCTCCCGTTCGTCCGACAGCCAGTATCGGAACGGTCGGGCCTGTGCGCCTGAGTAGGGCTACTCAGGCGCACGTGCACACCTGCCTACGCTGCCGAGGCGCCGGTGGGCTCGGGCGGGCGGCGGAGCGGGCCTCGGCCCTCAGCCTGCCGCTACGAGCTCGGATTCGTCGGTCGGCACAGCGTCACCGAGGGCCGCGAGGTACCGCTCGGCGTCCAGGGCCGCGGCGCATCCGGAGCCGGCCGCGGTGACGGCCTGGCGGCAGAGGTGGTCCACCACGTCGCCCGCACCGAAGACACCGGCGATGCTCGTCCGGGTCGTGGGTGCCTGGGTCTTGAGGTAACCCTCCGCGTCCATTCGCCATGATGCGGTCAGCTCTCCTGCTTGTTGCCGTTCTTGGCGTTCTTGGCGTTCTTGGCGTCGATCTCGGCGACGAGACCCTCGATGAGGCCCTTGATCTCGTCACGGATGGGGCGGACGGCGTCCACGCCCTGGCCGGCCGGGTCCTCGAGCTGCCAGTCCAGGTAGGTCTTGCCGGGGAAGTACGGGCAGGCGTCCCCGCAGCCCATCGTGATGATGTAGTCGGACGCCTGGGCCGCCTCGGGGGTGAGGACCTTCGGCTTCTGGTCGGAGATGTCGATCCCCAGCTCGGCCATCGCGGCGACGGCGGAGGGGTTGACCTGGTCTCCGGGTACGGAGCCGGCGGAGCGGACCTCCACCCGGTCGCCCGCGAGGTGGCGCAGGAATCCGGCGGCCATCTGCGATCGGCCTGCGTTGTGGATGCAGACGAACAGCACGGATGCGAGCGGGGTGGAGGACATCGTCTCTTCCTTCAATCCAATGACTCAGCCCGGACTGGTATCAGCCCCGGATGATGTGACAGTATCAGCGCATGATGACGTCAGTCGACACTGATCTGCTCCGGGTTCTGGCCGACCCGCTCAGGCTCCAGATCGTGACCCTCCTGGCCAAGGAAACGCTCTGCACCACCCACCTCGTGGAGGAGACGGGTGCCAAGCAGACGAACCTCTCCAACCACCTGAAGGTGCTGCGCGAAGCCGGGGTCGTGGAGACCGAGCCGTGCGGGAGGTTCACCTACTACCGCCTGCGCCCGGAGGCCATCGCGCAGCTCGCCGGCCAGTTCGCCGAGCTCGCCCAGAGCGCACGCGCCACCGCCGAGGCGAACGTCAAGCGGTCCTGCCCGTAGCCGGTAGCCCTAGCCCGTAGCCCCTACTCGCTCTGCCTCACCTGCCCGAGGAGAACCCGCCTTGTCCGTCTCCGAGCCCGTCGGCACCGCACCCGCAGCGGAGGCCGTCATAGCCGCCGACGCGCCCCAGCCCGCCCCCGGCGCGCCCCAGCCCGCCCCCGGCGCGACCCCGCCCCGCACCCCGCTCATCGCCCGGGCCGCCGCCGAGCTGGTCGGCACCGCCGCGCTCGTGGCGGTCGTGGTCGGCTCCGGCATCCAGGCCACCGAGCTGACGCAGGACGTGGGCCTGCAGCTGCTGGCCAACTCCACGGCCACGGTCTTCGGCCTCGGCGTCCTCATCGCTCTCCTGGGCCCGGTGTCCGGAGCACACTTCAACCCGGTCGTCACGCTGGCCGAGTGGTGGACGGCCCGCCGCGGCGGCGCCGGCGTCACCGCCCGCGAGCTCGCCGTGTACCTGCCCTCCCAGATCGCGGGTGCGATCGCGGGCGCGATCCTGGCGGACGCGATGTTCGGCGAGCCCCTGGTGAAGTGGTCCACCCACGACCGCTCGGCCGGGAACCTCCTCCTCGGCGAGGTCGTGGCCACCGCCGGCCTGATCCTGCTGATCTTCGGCCTGGCCCGCACCGACCGCCTGCGCTTCGCGCCCGTCGCGGTGGCCTCGTACATCGGCGCCGCGTACTGGTTCACCTCCTCCACCTCCTTCGCCAACCCCGCCGTGACCGTCGGCCGCGCCTTCACCGACACCTTCGCGGGCATCGCCCCCGCCTCGGTGCCCGGGTTCATCGGCGCCCAGCTGGCGGGCGGGGTCGTGGGCCTGGCCCTGGTCGCGGTCATCTTCATGCGCGGCAAGCACGAGCCCGCGGCATGACCCGGCACGCGGATGTGGTGGTGGTCGGGGGCGGCCAGGCAGGGCTCGCCGCCGGCTACCACCTGCGGCGGGCGGGCATCGACTTCACCATCCTCGACGCCCAGGCCACTCCCGGCGGCGCCTGGCAGCACGCCTGGGACTCGCTGCATCTCTTCTCCCCGGCTGCGTACTCCTCCTTGCCCGGCCGCCTCATGCCGCAGCAGGAGGGCAAGCCCTTCCCGGACGTCGCGCACGTGCTGGAGTACCTGGCCGACTACGAGAAGCGGTACGAACTCCCCATCCAGCGCGGCGTCCGTGTCACCGGCGTGCACGACGCCTCGCCACTGCTGCGCGTCGAGACGGACACGGGCGCCTGGACCGCCCGCACCCTCATCAGCGCCACCGGCAACTGGTGGCGCCCCTTCCTGCCGGCCGTTCCCGGCCGGTCGGAGTTTCAGGGCCGCCAGCACCACACGGTGGAGTACCGCAGCCCCTGGGACTACGCCGGCCAGCGCGTGATCGTCGTGGGCGGCGGCAACTCCGGCGCCCAGATCGCCGCCGACCTCGCCCCGCACGCCACCGTCCGCTGGGTCACCCAGCACCCGGCCCGCTACCTCCCGGACGAGATCGACGGCCGCGCCCTCTTCGAACTCGCCACCCGGCGCGTCCAGTCCGGCGGTCCCCGCCTCTCCGACCTCGGCGACATCGTCGCCGTCCCGCCCGTACGCGCGGCCCGCGACGCGTGGCTCATCCCGGACCACCGGATGTTCGACGGCCTGACGGCCGGCGAAGCCCGCTGGGCCGACGGCGCCGTCTGGCCCGCCGACGCGATCATCTGGTGCACCGGCTTCCGCCCCGCGCTCTCGCACCTGACTCCGCTTGGCCTGCGCACGGAAGGCGGCCGCATCCCCACCGAAGGCACCCGCGCCGTCGCCGACCCGCGGATCCACCTCCTCGGCTACGGCGACTGGACCGGCCCGGCCTCCGCCACCCTCATCGGCGTCGGCCGCACCGCCCGCGAGGCCGCCCGCCAGATCGCCGAAGTCCTCAGCGCCTGAACCGTTCAGGAAGGGGAATCATCGCGGTGAGCAGGCCGTGATGAGCGAGATCGGGATGGACCGGCAGGCCGTGTACGCGGACTACGAGCGCGCGCGGCAGACCTTCCACGACCTGCTCGACACTGCCGCGACGGCCGACCTCGCCCGCCCCACGCGCGGTACCCGGTGGACCAACGGGCAACTGCTGTGGCACATGCTCTTCGGCTACGTGATCGCCCGGGTGCTGCTGGTCCTGGCCGGCGTCTTCGGGCGGCTGCCCCGCAGCGCCGGCAAGGCCTTCGCCCGGGCGCTGAACGCCGCGACCGTACCGTTCGACTGGGTCAACTACGTCGGCCCGTGCGGGGCGGTGAAGGTCTTCGGGCCCCGCCGGACGGGCGCCACCTTCGACCGCGTCATCGATTCCCTGCACCGCCGCCTGGCAGCGGAGTCGGATGCCGACCTGGCCCGTGGCATGCACTACCCCGTCCGCTGGGACCCGTTCTTCCGGGACTTCATGACGCTCGCGGACCTCTACCGCTACCCGACGCAGCACTTCGACTTCCACCGCCACCAACTCACTCTGGACGGGGAGCTCAGCTGATCAGCGGGCTCCGACGCTCCAACAGGACCACGTCACGCCACACGCCGCGCCGGCGGCCGATGCGCTCGCGGGTTCCGACGACGCGGAAGCCGACCCGCTCGTGGACGGCGAGGCTGGCGGCGTTCTCGGGAAAGACCCCGGACTGGATCGTCCAGATGCCCGCCGCTTCGGTCGAGGCGATCAGTGCCTGGAGCAGGGCGCGGGCGACGCCACGGCCTCGCGCGGCCGGGTCGACGTACACGGAATGCTCGACCACGCCCGCGTACGCGCATCGGTCCGATACCGCGGTCGCGGCGACCCACCCGAGGACCTTGGCGTTCTCGTCCATCGCGGCGAAGCGGTGGTCCGGCAGCTTGGCGGCGTCGAACGCCTCCCAGGTCGGGGCGGTGGTTTCGAAGGTGGCGTTGCCTTCGTCGATCCCGGACCGGTAGATCGCCAGCACCTGATCGGCCTGCGCCGGCGCCATCGCGGCGACATTGATCTCAGCAGCCATCGGCGGGCGCCCCCTCGCCGAGGATCGCTCGTACGGCGCGGGGGAAGACGCTCTGGCAGGTGTGGTTGACCGTGTAGAGGGTGGAGGTGCCCTGCTTTTCGGCGAGGACGAACCGCACCTCGGCGAGGATCTTGAGGTGGTGCGAGACCGTCGACTGGCCCACCTCGGCCCGAGCGACGATCTCACCCACGCTCATCGCGCGGTCCTCGCCGGCCAGCAGGTGGAGCAGCCGCACGCGGGTGGGATCGGCCAGGGCCTTGAACCAGCCCGCGTACGTGTGAGCGTCTTCTTCGCTGAGCGACAGGTCAACCTTCATCGTCTATCGACGATAATCGATAGACGATACGGGCGCCACCACATCGGCAGGACCCACCTGTGCGCGGCCCTACGCCTCGCGGGCGGAGTCGACCAGCAGCGCCCCCATGGCGGCGAGCACGGACGGCTCGACCCGGTAGTACACCCACGTGCCGCGCCGCTCGGAGGACAGCAGCCCCGCCTCCTTCAGCTTCTTCAGGTGATGGGAGACGGTCGGCTGGGATACGCCCACATCGGAGATGTCGCACACGCAGGCCTCCCCGCCCTCATGGGAGGCGACGGCGGAGAACAGCCGCAGGCGCACGGGATCCCCGAGAGCCTTGAACATCTTGGCCGCGACCTCGGCCTCGCTCGCGGACATGGCGCGCTCGGTCAGCGGCGGGCAGCAGGACGCGACGGCATCGGGCTCCAGGAGTGGCAGAACCTCCGCATTCGACATACGTCTATGTTGACACACATCGAACCAGGTCGGCAGGGGCGACCTCATGTGCGGTCCAGGAAGGCCGCAAGGCGGCGGGCGGCCCGCGCGGCGTCGCGGCCTACCCCGCGCAGGGAGTTCGAGGACAGACTGCGCTGCCACTCCAGGCCCACGAAGGCCAGGCCCGGGTGGGTGAGGGAGGCTCCGCCCTGGTGGTGGGGTCGGCCGGACATGTCCAGGGCCCCGTCGAGTCCGGCGAGGTAGGGCAGGTCGGGTCGGTAGCCCGTGGCGAGGATCAGCGCGTCCACCGCTTCAACGACCCCGTCGGCCCAGGTGACCTTCTCGCCGTCCAGGCCGAGGAACATGGCGCGCCGGTCCGGTGCGCCGGCGCCCAGGGCTGCGCGGTAGCGGCCGTCGTCGAGGACGGGCTGGGCAGGCGGGGTGCGCAGCAGGCGCCCCAGCGGTGCGGTGTCCAGACCGGTGCGGGTCAGCCAGAAAGTCAGGTCGCGGCCCAGCAGGTGCTGGGGGGCGAATTTCAGCGGCGCCCGGGTCGCCAGCGTCGTACGGCTCACCCGGGCGAGCTCGGCTGCGATCTGGACCGCGGAGTTGCCCGCCCCGACCACCACGACCCGCTGCCCGGCGAACGGAGCCGGGTCGCGATAGCCGGCCGCATGCAGTACCCGGCCGGTGAACGATTCCAGGCCCGGCAGCGCCGGACGGAGGGGACACCCGAAGCTGCCGGTCGCCGCGACCACCGCACGCGCCGCGAGGCGCCCGCCACCCTCCAGCTCGACGGTGAAGCCGGCGCCGTTCGCCCTGACCGCGGCCACCCGACGGCCGGTGCGGATGTCGGCCTGGAGCCGGTCGGCGTAGGCGGTCAGGTAGGCGACGACCTCGTCGCGGTGCGGATAGCGGTCCGGGTCGCCGCCGAACGGCATGCCGGGCAGCGCACTGAACCGGGCCGGGGAGAACAGAGTCAGGCTGTCGTAGTACCGCGGCCAGGACCCGGCCGCCCGATCCGACGCTTCCAGGATGACCGGCGCCCGGCCCTGCCGGGCGAGTGCGTCCGCGGCCGCCAGACCCGACTGGCCGCCTCCGATGACCGCGACGTCCACATGCTCCACAAGAAGCCTCCGATTTGATGAATGTCTATGTTGACGGTCATCGAAGCAGGTGCCATGCTGGAAAAGCAAGCATCGATAGATGTCGAAACAAGCAAGGAGCCTGCCATGAACGCGCCTGCCACCACCGAGCTGCCGGTCGTCGTCATCGGAGCCGGTCCCGCCGGCCTCGCCGCCGCTGCCCACCTGGTCGACCGCGGCATCGAACCCCTCGTCCTGGAGGCCGGCTCCACAGCCGGCGCCGCCGTACGCGAGTGGGCGCACGTGCGGCTGTTCTCCACCTGGGGCGAGGTCGTCGACCCGGCCGCCGAGAAGCTCCTCGCCCCCACCGGCTGGGTCAAGCCCGACCCGGCCACCTACCCGTCCGGCGGCGACTGGGCCGAGCTCTACCTCCAGCCCCTCGCCGACGTCCTCGGCGAGCAGGTCCGCTACGACGCGAAGGTCACCGGCGTCTCCCGCACCGGCCGCGACCGTATCGTCGACGCCGACCGCGAGGCGCAGCCCTTCGTCATCAACTACGAGACCGGCGACGGAGACGAGCAGCGCGTCTGGGCACGAGCCGTCATCGACGCCTCCGGTACGTGGGCCACCCCGGGCCCGGCGGGCGGCAGCGGACTTGCGGCCCTCGGCGAGAAGGCGGCATCCGACCGCATCACCTATCGCGTCCCGGATCTGAAGGACCCCGCCGTCCGCGCCCGGTACGCAGGCAAGCGCACCGCGGTCATCGGCTCCGGCGCCTCCGCCTTCACCGCGCTGGCCTATCTGGCCGACCTCGCCAAGGACGAGCCGGGCACCCACTCCGTGTGGATCCTGCGCCGTGGTATCAGCGGCTCGACCTTCGGCGGTGGAGCCTCCGACCAGCTCCCCGCCCGCGGCGCCCTCGGCCTCGCCGCCAAGGCCGCCGTCGACAACGGTTACGCCGACGCGGTCACCGGGTTCCGCACCGGCGCCGTCGAGCGCGACGGGGACCGGCTGGTTCTGGTCTCCGAGGAGGGCCGCCGCCTGGACCCGGTCGACGAGGTCATCGTCCTCACCGGCCTGCGCCCCGACCTCTCCTACGTCTCCGAACTTCGCCTGGGCCTCGACGAGCGCCTCCAGGCGCCCCTGGAGCTGGCCCCGCTGATCGACCCCAACCAGCACTCCTGCGGCACCGTCTACCCGCACGGCGTCAACGAGCTCTCCCACCCGGAGAAGGACGTCTACCTCGTCGGCATGAAGAGCTACGGACGCTCCACGGCCTTCCTGGCCATGACCGGCTACGAGCAGGTCCGCTCCATCGCCGCGGCCCTCGCCGGCGACCGGGAAGCCGCCGAACGCGTCGAACTCACCCTGCCCGAGACCGGCGTCTGCGGCGGCGCCGGCCTCTTCGACCAGCCCGAGGTGGCCGAGGCGGCCGAGGCGACCGGTGGCGGCTGCTGCGCAGCCCCCTCCACGCTCACGATCGGCGCCCCGGCCTCCTCCGGCGGCTGCTGACCACCGTGCAACCCATCCAGGCCGACGCGGCCGCGACCGGAACGGGGACCCGGGCGCGGCCGCGCGCCGTGCTGCCCGCCCTCTGCGCCACGCAGATCACCGGCTGGGGAATCGTCTACTACGCCTTCCCCGTCCTCCTGCCACGGCTGACCGCCGACACCGGCTGGTCCACCAACGCGGCAACGGCCGCGTTCTCCCTCGCGCTCCTGGTCTCGGCCGTCGCCGGGATCCCCATCGGCCGGGTCCTCGACCGGCGAGGTCCGCGCGCTGTGATGACCGTCGGCTCCACACTCGGCACACTCGCCCTCCTCCTCATCGCGGCCGCCCCCAACCTGCTTGCATTCACCCTTGGTTGGATGCTCGCGGGCGTCGCCATGGCCGCCACCTTCTACCCGCCCGCTTTCGCCGCCCTGACCCGCTGGTGGGGCCCCGACCGCGTCCGCGCCCTGACCATCGTCACCCTCGCCGGCGGACTTGCCTCCACCGTCTTCGCACCCCTGACCGCCCTCCTCGCCGAGCACCTGAGCTGGCGCGAGACGTACGCGGTCCTCGCGGTGATCCTCGCCGCCATCACCATTCCCGCGCACGCCCTGGCCCTGCGCGCCCCCTGGCCGGCCGCCCCACCCCAGCCACCGGTCGTCGACCGCACTCCCATCCCGCGCAGCCGCCCGTTCCTCCTGCTGGCCGCGGCCTTCACCCTCTCCAGCTTCGCCATGTACGCGGTCGTCATGGGGCTCATCCCCCTCCTCACCGAGCGCGGCGCCACGCCCACGCAAGCCGCCTGGGCGCTCGGCCTGGGCGGGGCGGGCCAGACCCTCGGCCGCACCCTCTACGCGAGCCTGTCCACCCGCACCTCCGTCACGACCCGCACCGTCACCCTCATCACCCTCGGCGGCGCCACCACCGCCGCACTCGCCTTCGTCTCAGGCCCCGTACCCCTGCTGGTCCTGCTCGCGGTCCTGGCCGGCGTCGTCCGCGGCAACCTCACCCTCCTCCAGGCCACCGCCGTCACCGACCGCTGGGGCACCACCCATTACGGCCGCCTCTCCGCCCTCCTCGGAGCCCCCGCCCACATCACCGCAGCCCTCGCTCCCTGGGCATGCGCCGCCCTCGCCGGCCCCCTCGGCGGCTACCCGCACCTCTTCGCGGCGCTGGCCGCCGTCTCGCTCATCGCGACAGCACTGGCGGCCGTACCTGCCAAGAAGACTTTCCCGACGACGAGTTGACACGCTCGGCGCGGTAACCGACCCACCCCGCCGAAGAGCCCGGAGGCCCCAGCCCGCCTACGGAGCCATGCTCAGCCCCTCCACGCAGCCCTGCTGATCTCCATCGGCTTCGCCCGGCTCGGCAACTCCGTCGCCCGAGCCAAGATCACCCACGCCCCGCGGCTCGACCCAGCGCGCACGTATCTCCGCCGACGGATCATGCACCACCCGCTACACTGACGGCGGTGGCAACGCCCTCACGGGCTGCCACCGCGCCTGTCGCCAGACACGCCTGAGCAGTCCGCCTACCTCGGCAGACTTTCAGACACGTTTTTCGACAGATCCCCGCCTTCGTAGCTCAGGGGATAGAGCACGGCTCTCCTAAAGCCGGTGTCGCAGGTTCGAATCCTGCCGAGGGCACACTTCGAGGACCCCCCGCCGTAAACGGCTGGGGGTCCTCTCGCGTTGTGGTTACCATGGCGCCCGTGTCGCGTGACGCCGCCTACTGAGATGTGGGCCGGGCGGTGGTTGGGCAGGCACCTGTTGGTGAAGGACCGGGCCCATGGGCATGTACGCCACCGGCTACGGGTGATCCCCCTCGGTTGTTCCGCTGCCATCGCACGCACACACACCGTGAGGAATCCACACTCCGTGTCATCGTTCAATCAGGTTGTCATCGAAGAGTTCAGGGCGAACGCCGGCCGCGTCGGCGGGCCCTTCGAAGGATCCGAGCTGATCCTGCTCACCACCACCGGAGCCAGGTCCGGCAAACCGCACACCGTCCCGCTCGGGTTCGTCCGCGAGGGCGGCGGGGACGGGGGCGGTGAAGGCGACGCCCGCCGCGGCGGCGGGCACCTGCTGGTCGTCGGGTCCGCGGGCGGGGCCGACCGGCATCCCGCCTGGTATCACAATCTGCTCGCGCGTCCCCTCGTCCAGGTTGAGACCGGGACCGAGGAGTACGAGGCCGTCGCCGTGCCCGCCGAAGGGGCGCGGCGCGACGAGCTGTTCGCGCACGTCGTGCGCGAGGAGCCCGGGTACGGGGAGTACCAGGCGGGCACCGCGCGGGTGATCCCGGTCGTGGCGCTCCAGCGCACGCACGAGGCACCCGCCGCGGAGGGCGGGATCGCCGGGAAGCTGCTCGACGTGCACGGCTGGCTGCGGGCGCAGCTCTCCCTCGTACGCGACCTCGCACGGGAGGAGGAGCCGAGCAGCGGCGGGCCGGCGTCGCTCGGGCTGCAACTGCGCCAGCACTGCCTCGCGTTCTGCCACTCGCTGGAATTCCACCACAGGAGTGAGGACGCCGGACTCTTTCCATACCTGGAGCAACAGCATCCCCAGCTGCGGGAGTTCTTCCGCCGGATCGGAGCCGAGCACCGCGTCATCGCCCGCCTGCAGGAGGAGTTGGTGCGCGCGCTGGACGCTCCGAGCGCCGGATTCAGCGAGCGGGTGGAGCGGATGAGCCGGGAGCTGGAGGATCATCTCGACGCCGAGGAGGCGCAGTTGCTTTCGGTGCTGCGGGCTCTGGAAGCGTGACGCGGGCCTCGGCGCCGCCCTCCTCCCGGTTGCGGAAGGCGAGGGCGGCGCCGAGGACCTGGGCCTGGCCGGCGGCGATCGTCAGGCCCAGCCCGTGGCCCTTGCTCGTGCCCTCCGTGCGGAACCGCTGCGGGCCGGTGGTGAGCAGGTATTCCGGGTAGCCGGGGCCCGCGTCGGTCACCGTCAGGATCCGGCCGTCCACCGTGATCGTGACGGGGGACGCGCCGTGGCCGTGCGCGTTGGCGACGAGGTTCCCGAGGATCCGCTCCAGGCGGCGCCGGTCCGTCTCCACCCGCAGGGAGGAGACCACCTCCAGGCGGGTGTCGGTCCCGGAGGCGCGGATCGTGCGCGCCGCCAGTTCGGCCAGGTCGTACGAGTCCAGCTCCACGCGCTCGCTGCGCGTGTCCAGCCGGGAGATCTCCAGCAGGTCCTCGGTCAGCGAGCGCATCGCCTGCACCCGGTCCCGTACGAGCTCGGCCGGGCGGCCCGGGGGCAGGAGCTCGGCGGCCGCGTTCAGCCCGGTCAGCGGGGTGCGAAGCTCGTGGGCGACGTCCGCAGTGAACCGCCGCTCCGCTTCGAGCCTGCACTGCAGCGATGCGGCCATGGTGTCCAGGGCCCGGGAGACCGCCGCCACCTCGTCCTTGTTCCGCCGACTGTCGTCGACCCGCGCGTCCAGGTCGCCCGCGCTGATCCGGCGGGCCACCTGCGCGGTCAGGTGCAGCCGCCGGGTGATCCGGGTGACGACGAACGCGCCGACGAGGAGGGTGCCGCCGATGGCCAGCCCCGAGGAGCCGAGGATGGCCCGGTCCAATTCGGCGATGGTCCGCTCGCCGGCACGGAAGTCCACGGAGACGGCTATCGCGGTGCCGTGGTCGGCGGGCCCCGCCGCCCACATGGCGGGGCGGCCCCGGTGCTCGCCGATCGCCGTGCCCCGCTTGCCGCCGACGGCCAGCGCGCGCAGCCGAGGGGGCAGGCCCGCGGGGTCGATGCCCTCGCCCCGCGGCAGGCGGGCGCCGGCTTCGTAGGCCTGGACGGTCCGCTCCAGCTTGGTGAGGGCCTTCTCGCGCGCCGTGCCGACGGTCTGGCGCGTCATGGCGCTGTGCACGAGGCCGCCGAGCAGTGCTGCGAGGCCGCAGCACATGAGGGTGATGAAGACCGTGGCCTTCCAGGTGAGGGTGGAGGTCCAGGCGGGCAGCCGCATCACGTCCATGGTCCTCGAGGCCCGTCCGTCCTTGCGTGGGAGACGCGGATGGTGAGGCGATCAGGTCCCGGTGACCCTCCCCCGCCGGATCACGTTAATGCGCCCGTCTCGGCAGGGGTGCGGCGGGATCATGCCCCCAGGCCGGCGCAGCAGACGACGTGGTGGTGCGGTGCCCGTCCTCCAGCTCTCCGTCGCAGGTCAGCGGCAACGCCGCGGCGCACGAGACGCACGAGACGCACGAGACGCACGAAGCCCTCCCGGCCGAGGCCGGAAGGGCCGTGCCACCACGAATGCGCCGTCCCGTGAGGGGTCAGCTCAGACCACTGCTGCGTTCGCCGATACGGTCGCCCTGCGGAGTGCCGGCCCGCTTGAGAGCGGCCTTCGTGTGCAGTCCGCCCTTGACCTTGCTGCGTACCGGCCCGTCGAAGCCGTGACCCGGAGGGCGCGGCGGCTGTGCCTGCTCCTGCGCCTTCGCGATGGCCGCCCGGACGTCCCGCTTCTGCTCTTTGTTCATCCCGTCGTCAACTCCCTCGGGAAGCACCCAATCGGACTACTGGGATCGTATGCATATAAACGGACCAACGCACCTGGACCGGTGCGTAAAGAAATTCCGATCAAGAGTTCTCGATCAGTGCGTATGCGTGCGGGGTCGGCGCGTGCAGGACCGGCGCGTGCTCGGCGCGTGCGGGATCAGGGGCGGGGCGGAGCCGGCCGGCTCGGCTGCCCCAGCGTCTGGTGCACCAGGTCCTCCGGGCAGGGCGTCCCCCGCGGCAGCTGGTACTTCGCCGCCACCCGGTACTCCCCCGGCGCCGGCGCCAGCAGCTCCGTCCACACGTCGCCGGTCTCGTCCGGAGCAGCCTTGAAGAGGCATCCCGCGGTGTTCGCGTACTGCTTGCGCAGCGCGCCGCCCTCCCCGCTCCCGCCCCGCGCCCTCGAGGCGAAGGTCTCCTGCGGCGGCGGCACCGGCTTGCCCGCCGCGTCCACCAGCCCCAGCCACGGCGAGTGCGGGATCCGCACCAGCACCCGTCCGGCCTGCTTCACGTCGATGACCAGGCGGTCGGCGCCCGCCCGCGACACGGTGGCCGGGCCGGTCACGAGGTCCGTCGGCTCGTGGACCTTGAAAAGCTGCCAGTTCGCGTCGCCCCAGATCTGCTGGAGGTACGGAACTCCCCCTCGCACCAGCCTCGCCTCGTCCTCGCCGCCCGAGTCGGGTTTGTCGGCGGGCAGCACCACGTAGTGCACCGCCCAGCGCTCCAGCCAGGCCCGGTAGCTGTCGGCGGTGAGGGTGTCGTCGTAGAAGAGCGGGTTGCGCTCGAGGTCGGCCTGCCGGTTCCAGCCGCGCGCGAGGTTCACGTACGAGGGGAAGGCCGAGGACTCCCGGTGGCTGCTGGCCGGGACCACCTCGACCCGGCCGCGGTCGGCGCCCGCCTTCTGCAGCTGGTCGACGAGCGGGGCCAGCTCCCGGTTCCAGGCGGCCACCGGGGTGGTGCGGACGATGTCCGTGATGCTGTTGGTGGTGATCCAGGCGTTCAGCCCGGCGAAGGCGAGCAGCACCCCGTACCAGCGCCGGGTGCGCGGGACCTCGTACGGGAGGGCCGCGAGCAGGACGGCCCCGCCGAACAGCATCACCATCCGGGTGACGTTCGAGCCGACCTGGGAGTCGATCGCCCAGGTCAGGAAGACGCCGAGGGCGTAGACCGCCGAGGCGATCCGGACGGTCTTCCACCGCCTCGGGACGAGGAACAGGATCAGCAGCGCGAACACGAACGGCAGCCCGGCCGAGCCCAGCTTCATCGGCTGCGTCCCGGAGAAGGGGAACAGCCAGGCCGACAGCCCGACCACGGCCACGGGCGCCAGCCCCAGCGCGTACGCACCCGGGCGCCGCCGGCTCAGGAACAGCGCGGCGGCGATCACCCCGAGGAAGAGTCCGGCGACCGGACTGGCGGCCGTCGCGAGGGCGGCCAGCGGGGCCGCCACCGCGGCCTTGGCCCAGCGCCGCTCCGCCCATTTGCGGGGCCAGCAGAAGACGGCGGCGACGGCGCCGAGCGCGAACATCACGCCGAGGCCGAAGGTGACGCGGCCGGACAGCGCGTTGCACAGCAGCCCGTACACGCCGGCCAGGGCGGGCCACAGCGGCTCGCGCACGGAACCGCGGCAGCGGGTCAGGATCAGCGCGAACAGCCCGGCCGAGACGGTCCCGGCGATCATCATCGTGGTCCGGACGCCGAGCATGTGCATGAGGTAGGGCGAGACCACGCTGTACGAGACGGGATGCATACCGCCGTACCAGGCGAGGTTGTACGCCGAATCGGGGTGACGCCCGACGAACTCGGCCCAGGCGTCCTGCGCGGCGAGGTCGCCGCCGCTGTTGGCGAAACAGAAGAACCAGACGACGTGCAGCACGCCGGCGAGGACGGTCGCGACGGTCACCGGATGGCGGCGGGCCCGGTCCAGACCGGCTCGGAGGAGACCGCCGGGCCGAACGGCGCCGGGGACGGTGGGAGTGGTGGCCGTGGGAGTGGCGGCGGGGGTGGTCGCGGCGGGGGCGGGGGTGGCGGCGTGCTCGGGCGTCCCGGAGCCGCCTGCGTCGCCGCCTCCGTCTCCGTCGCTGTCGCCGTCGGCCGACGCTACGGCTCTCCGGCGCCGGCCCTGCTGCTCAGCGGTGGTCACTGCCGCACTCCCCAACGCATCGGTCCACACCCGCACCCGCACCCGCACACGCACACATCCCGGGTGCCAAGACGCGCCCCGGCGCCCCGGGGTTGCCCGGGGCGCCGGAACCACGCTCTCACCCGATGTCAGCCGACGCGCGTCAGCTTGCTGCCGATCCCGGGCGCGGCCAGGTCGCTCTGCAGCGCCACCGGCACCTTGACCTGGCTCGCACCCTCGCCGACGGTCAGCACGCCGACCTCGGTGCCGGCCGTCGCGGTCTGCGGCAGCTTGCCACCGCCGTCCGCGAGCTTGACGTCGACGGTCAGGGAGGCCCAGCCGACCGCCTGCACGTCGGCGGTGGCCACGACCGGCGTCCGGCCGCCGAGGCCGTCGTCGACGTAGCCCACGACAGCGCCCTTCTTCACGACGGGCGCGCCTTCGAGGGCCTTCTGCGTGGCGATCATGAGCTGCTTGCTCGCGGCGATGACGCTGTCGATGATCGGCGCCTTGTGCTGGCCGAGGACGGCTCCGACGATCAGCTGGTTGGTGTTGCCGACCTTCTTCTGCGCGGCGAAGAGGAGGTTTCCACCCGCCTTCGTCGTCGTACCGGTCTTGATGCCGAGCGAGTCGTTGTACGGGACCAGGCCGTTCCAGTTGCGCCAGTTCTTGCCCGACGGGTCGGTCCAGTTGCCCTTCTTGGTGATGTCGAGCAGCGTCTCCATCTCCACGAGCTTCAGGCCCAGCTTCACCTGGTCCTCGGCGGTGCTGACCGTGGTCGCGTCCAGGCCCGAGGGGTCCGTGTACGTGGTCTTGGTCATGCCGAGTTCCTTGGCGGTGTCGTTCATCTTCTTGACGAACGCCTCCTGGGAACCGGCGTCCCAGCGCGCCAGCAGCCGCGCGATGTTGTTGGCCGACGGGATCATGAGGGCGGCGATCGCGTCGTACTCCGAGATCTTCTCGCCCTCCTTGACCGTGTCGAGGGTGGACTCGTTGTTGACCGAGTCGTTCTTCTTGCCCTCGGTCTCGGCCGTCTTGTCGATGTCGATCATCGCGCCCTGCTCACCCTTCTTGATGGGGTGGTCGCGCAGGATGATGTACGCCGTCATCGACTTGGTGACGCTCGCGATCGGCACGGGCTTCTGCTCGCCGGACTGGCCGAGCGTGCCGAGGCCGGCGGCGGCCATGTAGGCCTGGCCCTCGGAGGGCCAGGGCAGCTGGGGCTTGGAACCGTCGAAGGTGTACGAGGACGTCGCCGTCATGACGAGCTTCGGCTCGGGCAGCGGGCGCACCAGCTGCACGACGGCGAGGATGATCGCCAGCAGCGCGACGAGCGGGGCGTAGATCTTGAACCGCCGGACGGCGGTGCGCATCGGGCTCGGCGGCGGGGGCGGGTTGTTCGTGAGGTCCGCCAGCATGTCGAGCGGCGGCTTGGGCGGCAGGGGCTGCTGGGTGGTCCGCTCGGACCGCGCGATCCGCTCGGCGGCGGACAGGGGAGCCGCGGGGGCTGGGGCCGGCGGCGCCGGAGGGGTCGGAGGGGTCGGTGCCTTCGGCGGCAGCTGACCGGCCGCGGCCTTCGGCGCACCGCCTTCCGGACGCAGCGGGACGAAGGTGCTGCCCTTGGGGGGCACGGGCGCCGACTTGGCGGCATCCGACGCGGGGGCGGGCTTCGAGGGCGCCGCCGGCTTGACCGCTTCCGGCTTGACGGCATCCGGCTTGACGGCATCCGGCTTGACCGCCGGCTTGACCGCCGGCTTGAAGGCGCGGAAGACGGCGGTGCGCTCACCGTCGGCCGACTCCTCGGCGGGGGCGGGCTTCGGGGCCCGGAAGACCGCGGTGCGCTCGCTGTCCGCGGACTGCTCGGCCGCGGGCTTGGGCTCCCGGGCCGGGGCCGCGGCAGAGCCGGAAGCGGAGCCGGGCTTCACGGCCCGGAACACGGCCGTACGCTCGCTGTCCGCGGGCTCGTCGGCCGCGGGAGCAGTCTTCGGCTTCTCCGTCGCGGGAGCCGCCGACTTCACATCGGCAGCCGAGCCCGACGCAGAAGCGGAATCGAACTTCGGCGCCCGGAACACAGCAGTGCGCTCACTGTCCGCAGGCTCCGCAGCCGCAGGAACAGGCTTCGGCTTCTCCGTCGCGGGAGCCGCCGACTTCACATCGGCAGCCGAGCCCGACGCAGAAGCGGAATCGAACTTCGGCGCCCGGAACACAGCAG
>NZ_JBSGZI010000070.1:0-1860 GCF_053610945.1 Streptomyces sp. NPDC054849 | reverse complement strand
TGCGCTCACTGTCCGCAGGCTCCGCAGCCGCAGGAACAGGCTTCGGCTTCTCCGTCGCGGGAGCCGCCGACTCCACATCGTCAGCCGGTGCCGACGCAGAAGCGGAATCAAACTTCGGCGCCCGGAACACCGCAGTGCGCTCGCCGCCCACAGGCTTCGCCTCAGCCGCCGGGACCGATGCGGAATCAGAATCAGAGTCCGGCTCCTCGGCGTGAACACGCGAAGCGGTCGCGCCCGTCGGCACGGCGTCCGGCTCGCGCTCCCTGCCCACGGGCTTCACGTCGGCAGCGGGCTCCTCCACCACTGCGTCTGCGTCTGCGTCTGCGTCTGCGTCTGCGTCTGCGGAAACGGACTTCACGGCTTGGCCCGATGCGGCATCGGCGTCGGGCTTCGCGGATTCGTCGGCCTTGGCCACCCAGGCCGCCACCGCCTCCCGCAACGGATCCCGCTCACCGGCCTCGGCCGCGTCGGCCTCGACGGCGTCGGCCTCGACGGCGTCGGCCTCGACGGCGTCGGCCTCGACGGCGTCGGCGGCTTCGGATTCGGCCTCCGCCTCGGCTACGGCCTCCGCCGAAGCACCCGCCTCACCGGCGCCGGCGGCCTTCGCCCCGCCCTCGGGTTCCCTCGGCCGGAACACCGACAGCCTCGGATCACGCTCCGCGGACGACTCCGCCGCCCCCGGCACTCCTGCATCTACCGACTTGTCGGGGGACTCGCCCGCCACCGTTCCTCCTCCATCGCCGCCACGTTCGGCTGTCCGAATGTCTAACAGTGTCCCGTCTCGGGGGCATCGCCCCCGTGCTAGACGAGAACGACATAGTTGCGGGTTCCCCCACAAAGCGGCCACGCGCTCTCGACAGATGAATGTGAGAGGCGTCACCCTGTCACTCATCCACGCGGGGAGGCATGGATGGGCAGGAGCCGCAGAACAATTCCGGAGGAGCTTCTGCTGCTCGCCTTGGACCCGGCCACGGGTACCACGGCGCAGCCGCAGTCGCTCGACCTCGGCCTGGCCGGGGCACAGCTAGTGGAGCTGGCTCTGGCAGGACGGATAGCCCCTGATGGGGATCGTATCGCCGTGGTGATGCCACGGCCGACAGGAGATCCGACTCTGGACTCCGCACTGGAACTGCTGCGCAGGCGCGGCAGCCCGGTACGGGCCGTCCACTGGATCGGCGGACCCCGGCTGGGGCTCCGTCAGATTTACCTCGCTCATCTGGAGCGCTGCGGCATGGTCCATGCCGTCGCGGGTCAGATGTGCGGGGTGTTGCCGACCACTCGCTACCAGGCGACGGACACGGAGATCAGCCGGGAGATCCGAGCCCGGCTCGACAGTGCGATCCGCACCGGCGTACCGCCGGACCCGCGGACCGCGGCGCTTGCCGCACTGGCCCACGCGGTCGGACTCGGCAAGCACCTGTACCCCGGCAACGAGGGGCGGTCGTCCAGGTCCCGGCTGCGGGATCTGATCCGGCACGACCCGATGGGCGGACTCGTGGCGCACGCCGTGATGGACGTCCAGAACGGTGTGGCGGCACAGCCACGCCGTGACCGCGCACCGGCACCGCCGGTCCGGGCCACGGCGAGCGGCGTCCCGCTGCAGCCGCGCCGGACGGGTGCGATGGCTCGCGCGGCCGCGCACTGATCCACCCGCAGTAACAGGCCCGGATCCCCGGATTTTCGGGTCCCCGGATCTTCGGATCCCCGGATCCCCGGGTCTGCTCAGCTCCACCGCAACACCATCTCAGTGCCACCGCAACGCCATCTCGGTTCCACCGCAACACCCTTGCAACGCCATCGCCGGACCGACGTCCACAAAGACCCGGTTCGGGAGCCGCCAGCGCGCGGGGTGGCGGGGCC
>NZ_JBSGZI010000069.1:0-43661 GCF_053610945.1 Streptomyces sp. NPDC054849 | reverse complement strand
GGAACGCACGGCCCTTTCCGCGTACGCATTCCGGCCGAGGGCCGGGTCTGCGCTCAGACGGTGGTGACGACCTCGTCGAACGCCAGGCGCGGGGAGCGCGGGAACCAGGCGTCCTCGCCCGGCTTGCCGATGTTGACGACCATCAGCGGGGTGTGGTCGTCGTCCAGGAACTCCTTCTGGAGGCCGGCGAAGTCCAGACCGGTCATCGGGCCCGCGGCCAGACCGGCGGCGCGGACGCCGACGATGAAGTACGCGGCCTGCAGCGAGGCGTTGACCAGCGCGGAGTGCTCGCGCACCGGACGCTCGGCGAAGAACATGTCCTTGGCCTGCGGGAAGTGCGGCAGCAGCTGCGGGAGCTCCTCGTGGAACTCGTTGTCCGCGGAGAGGATCGCGACCAGCGGCGCGGTGGCGGTCTTGGCCTGGTTGCCCTCGGCCATGTGCTGTACGAGGCGCTCGCGGGCCTCGGGGGAGCGGACCAGGGTGATGCGCAGCGGGGTCTGGTTGAAGGCGGTGGGGCCGTACTTCACCAGGTCGTAAATCGCCTGGACCTGCTCCTCGGTGACCGGCTCGTCGGAGAACGTGTTGGCCGTGCGGGCCTCGCGGAACAGGAGGTCCTGGGCGGCGGAGTCGAGAACGAGAGACATCGAAAAAAGCCTTCCATGCGGAGGTGAAGCGATGTCACCGACTCTACGGCCGAGATAGATGAATTTTCAACTAAACCGCTCCGGTGGTGAGCGGGATCACTCCTCCTCGGCCGGCTCCCGCGCCGCCAGCGCCGAGTCCAGCCGCGCCCGGGCCCCCTCCAGCCAGTGCCTGCACACCTTCGCCAGCTCCTCGCCGCGCTCCCAGAGCGCGAGGGAGTCCTCCAGCGAGGTCCCGCCCGCCTCCAGCTTGCGGACGACCTCGATGAGCTCGTCGCGTGCCTGCTCGTATCCCAGCGCCGTCTCGGCCTCTGCCATTCCCTTTTCCACCCTGTGTGTGTCGTGCGGCCGGCTGATTGCGGCCGTCTGTCGCTAGTCCGAAGCGACCGTCGCTGCGGAAGGGGCCTCCACGGGGGCGACCTGTACCGAGAAGGTGCCCTCCGCCACCCGTGCGCGCAGCACCTCTTCCGCCGAGACCTCCTGCGGGGAGCGCACCACATGGCCGTCGGCTCGCTGCAGTACGGCATACCCCCGCTCCAGGGTCGCGGCCGGGGACAGCGCCACCACCCGGGCGAGGGTGTGGGCGAGCTCGGAGTCCGCCCGGTCCAGCAGGTGCCCCAGCGTGCGCCGGCTGCGCGCCAGCAGCGCGTCCAGCTCGTCCTCCCGCATCTCCACCATCCGCTGGGGGTGGACGAAGACCGGCCGGGCCAGGGCGTGCGCGAGCCCCCGCTCCTCCCGGTCGAGCAGCCCGGTCACCGCGCGCAGCCCCCGGGACTGCAGCTGGCGTACGCGCTCCAGCTCCTCGCCCACGTCCGGGACCACCTTCTTCGCCGCGTCCGTGGGTGTGGAGGCCCGCACGTCCGCGACCAGGTCCAGCAGCGGGGAGTCGGGCTCGTGGCCGATCGCCGACACCACCGGGGTGCGGGCCGCCGCGACCGTCCGCACGACCTCCTCGTCGGAGAAGGGCAGCAGGTCCTCCACGCTGCCGCCGCCGCGCGCCACGATGATCACGTCGACCTCGTCCAGGGCGTCGAGCTCCTTGACCGCCCGGACCACCTGGGGCACCGCGTGCACCCCCTGCACGGCGACGTTGCGCACCTCGAAGCGGACCGCCGGCCAGCGCCGCCGGGCGTTCTCCAGCACGTCCCGCTCGGCAGCCGAGGCCCGCCCCACCACCAGCCCGATCAGCTGCGGCAGGAAGGGCAGCGGCTTCTTGCGGTCCAGCGCGAAGAGACCCTCGGAGGCCAGGGAACGCTTGAGCCGCTCCAGCCGCGCCAGGAGCTCCCCGATGCCGACCGGTCGTATCTCCGTGGCCCGCAGGGACAGCTGGCCGCGCGGGGCGTACCACTCGGGCTTGGCCAGCAGGACGACGCGCGCGCCCTCCGAGACGACGTCCGCGACCTCGTCGTAGACCTGGCGGAAGCAGGTCACGCTGACCGAGATGTCGTGCGACGGGTCGCGCAGCGTCAGGAAGACCACCCCCGCCCCCGGTCGCCGCGAGAGCTGGGTGATCTGCCCCTCCACCCACACCTGGCCGAGCCGCTCGATCCAGCCCCCGATGAGCCGGGACACCTGGCCTACCGGCAGCGGCGCCTCGGCCGACGTATTCAGACCCATGGACGCAGGCTATCCGGCTCCACTGACAGCGTCTCAGGCGCCGGCGCCGGTGTCGGTCCCGTCGTGGGTCCGGGGCGGCCGGGCCGCAACACCGCCGGGCCCCTCATGCGGGCCGTCGCCGGTTCCGTCGTGCGGGCCGCCGGGCCCTTCGTGCGGGCCGCGGGGTCCCTCGTGCGGGCCGTCGCCGGGTCCCTCGTACGGGCCCTGGCCGGGCCCCTCGTGCAAGCCGCGCCGCCCGCGCTGGGCGAAGAGCACCCCCAGACCCACCGTCAGCCAGACCGCCCCCACCAGCTGCGCCTCCCACGAGGCCTCGACGATCACCGCGACCGTCACCACCGCGCCCAGCACCGGCAGCACCAGGTGCTTCCACCAGCTCGGCGCCCCCTCCCGCCGCCGGACCACGAACCAGCCCACCACCGACGCGTGCAGCAGGGTGAAGGCCACCAGCGCCCCCACGTCCACGACGGACACCAGGTGGTCCAGCCCGTCGTCGCGCCGGGCCGCCCACACGGCGGCGACCAGTGTCACGGTGGCCGCCACCAGCAGTGCGGGGCGCGGGGTGCCGCCCGAGGTCCGGGCGAGAGCCCGCGGCAGCCGCCGCTCCCGGGCCATCGCGAACACCAGCCGGCCGGCCGCCGCCTGCCCGGCCAGCGCCGCGAAGGCCGCCCCGACCGCCTTGCTGACCGCCACCAGGTCGTGCAGCCAGGAGCCGACCGACGACTCCACCGCGTGGTAGAAGGCCGGCCCCTGCCGCACCGGGTCGGCCGCCAGCTCGGCAGCGGACACGGGCATGAGCAGCGCCGCCAGAAAGCTCTGGGCGATGAACAGCGCCCCGGCCAGTGCCAGGCAGGACAGCACCGCCCGCGCCACACGCTCCGATCCCCCCGTCACCTCCTCGGCGAAGGAGGCGATCGCGTCGAAGCCGAGGTACGAGAGGACCGCGACCGACACCGCGCCCAGCACCGCGGCGACGCTGAAGCCGACCGAGCCGTCGCCGGTCAGCGGAGAGAGCCAGCCGCGCCGTGCCCCGTCCCGGACCAGGACGGTCACCGCGGCGACCACGAAGACGAGCAGGACCACCATCTCCACGGCCAGCACCGCGAAGCCGACGCGCGCCGCCGCCCGTACACCCCACAGGTTCAGCAGGGTGGTCACCACGACCGCCAGAGCCGTCCACACCCACCGGGAGACCTCCGGCACCAGCGCGTGCATCGCGATCCCCGAAAAGAGGTACGCGACCGCCGGGATCAACAGGTAGTCGAGCATCGCCATCCACCCGGCGATCAGCCCGGGCCCCTCGCCCAGGCCCTTGCGGGCGTAGGTGAAGACCGAGCCGGCCTGCGGGGCGACCCGCACCATCTGGGCGTAGGAGAAGGCCGTGAAGGCCATCGCGACGGTCGCGGCGAGGTAGACGAGGGCGACGGCGCCGTGCGATGTGGCGTCCAGGGTGCCGAAGACCCCCACCGGGGCCATGGGCGCGATGAACAACAGCCCGTAGACGACCAAATCCCGGAAGCCGAGGCTCCGCCGCAGTGCCGTGGGCCCCGCCTCACTGGAATCCGTCACGGACGCCATCCGTCCTCCGGGCGACAGGGGAGACAGGCTTTCGGGCAAGTCTGTGCCGTACGGCCGACGCCCGGCCTTCTGGAGACCCCCGTACGATGGAGCCCATGACTGCTCCCGCCCCCGCTCCTGCTTCCCGCCGTGTCCTGCTCGCCGCGCCCCGCGGCTACTGCGCGGGCGTGGACCGAGCCGTGATCGCCGTCGAGAAAGCCCTTGAGCAGTACGGTGCACCGGTCTATGTCCGCCACGAGATCGTGCACAACAAGTACGTCGTCCAGACGCTGGAGAAGAAGGGCGCCATCTTCGTCGAGCGGACGGAGGAGGTCCCCGAGGGCTCCATCGTGATGTTCTCCGCGCACGGTGTGGCGCCGGTGGTGCACGAGGAGGCCGCGCGCGGCAAGCTCGCGACGATCGACGCGACCTGCCCGCTGGTCACCAAGGTGCACAAGGAAGCCATCCGGTACGCGAACGAGGACTTCGACATCCTCCTCATCGGCCACGAGGGCCACGAGGAGGTCATCGGCACCTCCGGCGAGGCCCCGGACCACATCACGATCGTCGACGGCCCGGACGACGTCGCGGCCGTCCAGGTGCGAGACGAGTCGAAGGTCGTCTGGCTGTCGCAGACCACCCTCTCGGTCGACGAGACGATGGAGACGGTCGACGCGCTGAAGCAGAAGTTCCCGCTCCTCGTCTCGCCGCCGAGCGACGACATCTGCTACGCCACCTCCAACCGGCAGGCCGCGGTCAAGGCGATGGGCGCCGACTCCGACCTGGTCATCGTGGTCGGCTCGAAGAACTCCTCGAACTCGATCCGGCTGGTCGAGGTCGCGCTCGACGCGGGCGCGCGCGCCGCGTACCTGGTCGACTTCGCGAGCGAGATCGACGAGGCCTGGTTGGAGGGCGTCACCACCGTCGGCCTCACCTCGGGCGCCTCGGTGCCGGAGGTCCTGGTCGAGGAGGTCCTGGAGTGGCTCGCGGCGCGCGGCTACGCCGACGTGGAGATCGTCAAGACCGCCGAGGAGTCGATCGTCTTCTCGCTGCCGAAGGAACTGCGTCGCGACCTGCGCGCGGAGGCCGCGGAACTGGTCGCCGACAAGTAATCGCTTTCGTACGGTGTGTCCATGCAGATCTTCGGCGTGGACATCGGCGGATCCGGAATCAAGGGCGCTCCCGTTGACCTGGAGCGCGGCGACCTGGCAAAGGAGCGCCACAAAGTACTGACACCGCAGCCGGCCACCCCCGACGGGGTGGCCGGCTGCGTCGTCGAGGTGGTGCGCCACTTCGGCTGGGACGGCCCGGTCGGGGTCACGTTCCCGGGCGTGGTCACGGGCGGCGTCACCCGGACGGCGGCCAACATGGACAAGACGTGGGTCGGCGCCGATGCGGCGGCGCTGCTCACACGCGAGCTGGGCGGCCTGCCGGTCACGGTCCTGAACGACGCGGACGCGGCGGGGGTCGCGGAGATGACGTACGGGGCCGGGCGCGGGCGGGACGGCACGGTCATCCTGCTCACCCTGGGGACGGGCATCGGCAGCGCCCTCTTCACGGACGGCCGGCTGGTCCCCAACAGCGAGCTCGGGCACCTGGAGCTGCACGGCCATGATGCGGAGACCCGCGCGTCCGTGAAGGCCAAGGAGGACGGGGACCTCACGTGGGAGCGGTGGGCCCACCGGGTCCAGAAGTACCTCGCACACGTGGAGATGCTGTTCTCCCCGGACCTCTTCATCATCGGCGGCGGCGTCAGCCGCAAGCCGGAGAAGTTCCTGCCCCTGATCGAGGGCGTCCGGGCGGAGATCGTCCCGGCGAAGCTCCAGAACAACGCCGGCATCGTGGGAGCGGCGATGGCGGCGAAGGAGTAGCGCGGCGCAGGCCGGCGCGGCATAGGGCCGGCGGCGGGGCGGAGGGCCCGGCGCGGAAGAGGGCTGGTGTGGCGTCGGGGCGGCGCGGCGACGGGCCGGCGCGGGAAAGGGCCGGCGCTGCGGAGGGCCGGCGCTGCGGAGGGCCGGGATGGTGAAGCGGCCGGCGCGGAGCGGGCTCAGGCCGGGAAGGGGCCGGGGCCCGTTCGGATCACTGGGTGACGCGCCGCGGCAGTCGCCGCCGGCCGATGAGCACGGCCTTGCGTACGACGGCGATCAGGGCCGCCACGAGCGTCCCCGCGTACAGCCAGCCCGCATGCAGGGACAGCGCGGACACCAGCCCCATCAGCTGCCCGCCGAAACCGCCGGAGCCGCCCGAGATGGGCCACACCCCGGCGGCGAAGGCGATGGGGACGCTGATCGGCGCGGTGATCAGGTCGGCGGGCCGCACCCAGAGCGCGGTGGCGGCCGCCACGGGCGGGAAGAGCAGCCCGTAGACGAAGAGCGAGGAGCCGAAGAGCAGCCAGCAGATCCCGGCGACCAGCACCATGGCCGCGCACGAGAACAGCCCGCCGCCGAGCCCGGTCAGCCGGGGTCGCGGCATGCGCCGCGCGATCCCGGGCCGCGGGCCGCGGCCCTGCGCGGGCACCCCCGGGGCCCGCGTGCCCCGTCGCTGGGCGGGGGGTCGCTGGGGGTGAGGCGCCGGTCGCGTCCTGTATTGCTCCACCTCACCAAACTAGGTGGGAAGGCCGTCGTATCGGGCCCTGGACACGCGTACATCCACCGCCACTCAGCGGAAAGTAAACTGTCCGACGGCCCACTCCCGGGCCGCCGCCCCCTCCAGCTACGGGAAGTCGCCAACGTGTCGCTCACGATCGGAATCGTCGGTCTGCCGAATGTCGGCAAGTCGACCCTGTTCAACGCCCTGACCAAGAACGACGTGCTGGCGGCCAACTACCCGTTCGCCACCATCGAGCCGAACGTCGGCGTCGTCGGCGTCCCGGACCAGCGCCTGGCCGTCCTCGCGGGCATCTTCGGATCGCAGCGGGTCCTCCCGGCGACGGTCGACTTCGTCGACATCGCAGGCATCGTGCGCGGCGCCTCGGAGGGTGAGGGCCTGGGCAACAAGTTCCTCGCGAACATCCGCGAGTCGGACGCCATCTGCCAGGTCATCCGCGCCTTCAAGGACGAGAACGTCGTCCACGTCGACGGCAAGGTCTCGCCGAAGGACGACATCGAGACGATCAACACCGAGCTGATCCTCGCGGACCTCCAGTCCATCGAGAAGGCGGTGCCGCGCCTGACGAAGGAGTCCCGCCTCCAGAAGGAGAAGGTCGCGGTCCTGGCCGCCGTCGAGAAGGCCCAGAAGATCCTCGAGGAGGGCCACACGCTCTTCTCCCGCGGGATCACGAAGGGCACGGAGCAGGGCGACCTCCTCCACGAGCTCCACCTCCTCACCACGAAGCCCTTCCTCTACGTCTTCAACGTGGACGAGGACGAGCTGACGGACGACGCCTTCAAGGCGGAGCAGTCCGCCCTGGTCGCCCCGGCCGAGGCGATCTTCCTCAACGCCAAGCTGGAGGCGGACCTCGTCGAGCTGGACGACGAGGAGGCCCTCGAGCTTCTCCAGTCGGTCGGCCAGGAGGAGCCGGGCATGGCCACCCTGGGCCGCGTCGGCTTCGCCACCCTGGGCCTGCAGACCTACCTGACGGCCGGCCCGAAGGAAACCCGCGCCTGGACGATCAAGCAGGGCGCGACCGCCCCCGAGGCGGCCGGCGTGATCCACACCGACTTCCAGCGCGGCTTCATCAAGGCCGAGGTCATCTCCTTCGCGGACCTGGTCGCCTGCGGCTCGGTCGCAGAGGCCCGCGCCAAGGGCAAGGCCCGCATGGAGGGCAAGGACTACGTCATGCAGGACGGCGACGTGGTCGAGTTCCGCTTCAACGTCTGATCGCGCACCCAAAGGCGGCCTGACCTGCGAGGATGCGGGTCGGGCCGTTCTGCTGTCCGCAACAGTCCGCAGAACGGGTCGAGCCGGAGGGGGAAGCAGTACGCCGCTGAGTCCTTCGAACTGTAGGCGCAATGTCGCGCAGACGTCGCTGTATTCGTGCGTTAGCTTGATCGTTCACGTCTGCAGTGGGGAGGGGCGTCGTGAGTGGGCTTGCGCCTGACTGGGAGTTCATCGCGGAGGGCATGATCCGCGGTTCCATGGGGTTGATCGAGACGATGCGTGGGGCTCGGGACACCGCCATCGCGCTGGGGCACGAGCTGGCGCGGCAGCAGGGGATGGCTGGCGACGACGACGCCGGACGCTCGTTTGCCAAGGTCTACGGGCCGGCGGCGTCCACGACTCTGGACAAGATGGGCTTCAGCTCCTACATCCTCGGGGCCACGAGCCGTGGTCTGATGCGTAATGCCCGTGAATTCATGGCTCAGGAGAGCCGCACGGCGTCGGCGTTCCTGGGGAAGCAGGTCGACCTGACCGTGGGCATGGGTGACCCGGGCGCCGACTGCACGGAGAGCTACCTCGGCCTCGGGCAGGAGCTTCCCGGAGTAGTGGGCGAAACCGCTTGGTACGACCAGTACGCGCCGGGAGGACGTAGCGATAGGTTCCGTGGTTCACCGGAGAAGATCCGCGACGTCGCCAGGTCCTGGCAGCACGCTGGTTCCCTCCTGCAGCGGTTCCTGGAGGATGCCCAGACCTACGCCTCGACCGCAAGCAAAGCGCACTCGGGGGAGGCAGCGGATGCCTTCCAGTCGTACTTCAAGCACTGTGTGGGTCTTACCTGCCCGCCAGCAAAGGCGCAGCAGGACGAACCGTTGGTGACGAACCTGGTGGCCGCGTGCTCTCAGCTCGCGAAGGCATGTGCTCGGTACGCCGATCACGTGGACGCCGCCAAGGCGAAGATCCGGGACCACAAGAACGACCTGTTCGAAGTGGACATGCCCTGGGACACGCCCATGTTCGGAGGCAACGGCTACGACGGCGGGCTACACGATGCCGTTCTCGGCGACTCTTGGATACACGACCTGGGAGACGTCGCCCACGCGCTCGACTCTTCCGCAGCGCGAGTCACGCTCCCCGATGCAGGAGGCCCTGCGGCCCCCGGGATTCCCGGGGTGCCGTTCCTGCCCCCGCTCATTCGCGTGCCCGTTCCCTTGCCGATCAGGCTCGCGTCGTACGCGGGGGCCCCTGCCCTCCTGCCGATGGTCAACTCTGTCGACCCCGGCATCCCGTTCGCTGATCCCATCGCCCCGGTTCCTGGCACTACCAAGCTGCTCACCGCCCCAGAGCAGCAGCAATTCCGTATGTGGATGAACTCGCTCACGCCTGGCGGCTTCGCCGGTGGCGGAGGCCCGAGCGCCCCGGACAACGCCTACCAGCTGCGCACTTCCGGGTATCCGGAACGGGAGGTGCCACTGGCCGGGAAGAACCGTGGACTGATGGTGGACGGCATACGGCCCGTTGACGGTTACCTCGTCGAGGCTAAGCACGTTCGTGATCCCGACTGCAAGAAGAAGAGCTTCCGATCCCTTGACCGCTTGGAAGAGACTTTGACCAAACCGGTCAAGGTGGACTCGCAGGGAAAGATCGCTTGGGATCCCGTCATCGACTCCATGTACGCCGGTGACGAGAAGGAGCTCGTCCGTTACAAGCAGGCCATGGAGAACCCCGCGAACAGCGAGATACGGGGGCTGGAGATCGTCACGAACGGCAAGGACAACGCTGCCTACTGGCAGTCCATGATGGCGATGTCGGGTACGCCGGGCTCGACGCGATACGTGCCGTGAGACAGAGGAAGACCGTGCCCACTGAACGGAATATCCGAACCAATTTCGCCTTCTACCCGCCCCAGGGCGACGGCGGAGCTTGGCGCGCCACGGCCGAGTCTCTGGAGAGGGCTCTGAGGGAGGCGTTCCCCGAGCCGGTCGTGGAGTATCGGATGTCGGGGATCCACAGCGTCCCCGTCCTCGATTTTGAGATCGAGCTGGCGCCTGGCGTATGGATCGACGGGACGGCGTCGGTGCCCAAGCCCGACTATGCCTACATCACTCTGACCGACGTGACCGCGGGCGAAGCCGCTGTCTTCGCCCGGTGGCTCCGGGACTTCTTCGTGCCCGCACCGCACCTCGTCTGGTTCGCGAGCAGCCTCGCTGTGGCGAATGGCGATCTGGACCCGTGGCCGCTGTCGGCCGAGGGTGGCGACGACGAGATCGCGGCGGAGCTGCGCAGGCACCTCGACTCCGTCGAGACCCCGTAGGCCAGTCCGCAGACAGTCCGCAGGACTCCCGTAACCGACCGTCGGGACTTAACGCACTTCAACGGAGGAGTGCCTGGTCAGGGCGCTGTATGTGGTTCCGTCGCAGGTCAGGATTGGTTGGCAGGCATTCCGCTTCAACGTCTGATTGGACGTGAATAACGGCCTGACCTGCGAGAAGGCAGGTCAGGCCGTTGTGCTGTCCGCAGCAGTCCGCAGAACCTGGAGCAGCTACGTGTCGTAGACCGTGGAGCGGTGTCCGACGTGTACGACCCACACCACAAGCTCCCCGTTGTCGATCGTGTAGTCGACACGGTAGTCGCCGACCCGTAGGCGGCGGCGCTCAGGCTGGGATACGAGTGCGGTGGTGTTGAAGCCGAAGGGGTCGGTCTCCAGCTCTGTCAGTTTGGCCAGGATGCGAAGTGCCATGTCACGCGGGATCTTGCGCAGCTCGGCCTGAGCCTCGGGCCGGAACGCCGTGCGGTAGTCACTCACTGCGTGCCAGTGTCTCCCTCATCACGTCCTCGATCGGGACGCCGACGGCCGGGCTCGCCATGCGCTCGTCGATGATGCGGTTGATCTCGCGCTCTTCCCACTCCTGGTACTTGCGCAGGACCTCGATCGACACCACGGCGGCGACCTGCTTGCCGCGACGGGTGATGACAGTGGGCACGTCGTCGCGGTCGGCCCGTTCGACGACTTCGGCCAAGTGAGCGCGTACGTCGCGGATGGACTCTATGGGCAGCGGCTGAGTCACGCCTCAAGGGTACCGAGTGTGCCATGTGTACACAATCCGGTTTGCATGCACTCGTTGGATGAGCCGCCGATTGGGTGGCTAATTCCGGGGACAGAGATCCCGCGGCCCTGCGGCCCCCGCAGGGCCCCGTGTGCGACGCCACGCCCCCGGCCGATGGACCAACTGCGCAAGCATGCAGGTCAGAAGGGGCCGACTCCTCCCGGAGCCGGCCCTTCGCAGCGTTTTCGCAGGTGTGTTTGGTTTGGTCAAACGTGCATGAGGAAGGGGCCGGACTCGTCGAGTTCGACCCGTTCTGCATGCATGCCGACTTGGTGCTGACTCGCGATCGCGGAACCGGAAGCAGGGTCAGGCGTGGGGTACCGCCGTGGCGAGGACCACCTCGAATTCCTCGAGGCTGCGGGTGGTTGCGCGAGCCTTCGCCGTGGCCTCTCCGCGGACCGCTGCGACGGCGCCACGGGATGCCACGAGTGCGTCGCGGTCGGCGTAGAGCGCGCCGACGGCAGCTCTGCCGCGGTCGCGATCGATGAGCAGGGAGATGCCGGCCAGTCCGGGAACCTTCCCGCGCCAGCCGCACTGCTCGCGGCCCGGTACCGCTACTAGCCGCTCATGCGAGGCGGGCGGTGCCCGGGATGTCGCTCCCGTGCCGCGGCGGGTCACCCACTCAGTCTCGCCCGCGGGCCGAACAGCGCGCTGCGGGATTCGGACCTAACCCCTGGATGCTCCCCGCTCGGAGGCGCTGCCAGGACTCCGGGGAGCCTGCGGTGCGACGGCTGCAGCCACTCCGCAGGCACGCGCAAGTCCTGCGGGTCTCTGCGTACCGGTTACAGCCAGGGCGCCAGGTCGAGTTCTGCCGGAGGGCTCGGCGGCGGGTCGACGCGGTTGCTCGATTCCGCGGTCCTGGCCCAGCGGCGCAGCTCCAGGACGTAGCCGGCCAGGAGCCTTCGCTGTTCTCGCTCGATCGTCAATTCGCGATCCATTCGATCGGTGATCGCAATGAAATCCGCCCGCCGGTTCGACGCGCGCGATTGCGACCACGTCAGTACGCCCACGACGAGTGCGGCACAAGCAGCGCCCCATGCTCCCCACTCCATGTCACGCCCTCCAGGACCGCAGCTCGAGGACGGCGTCCCCCAGACTCACCTCGTACCCATGGCGGAGTCGGCCGAGCCGGGCGCCGCTCACCCCCACCGTCGGGTCGGTCAGGGCGGTGGCCAGATCTTCTGGGTAGGGATAGCCCGTCCACTGCAATTCCCATTGGTCACCCGCCCCCCACAGCCTTCGCTGGACGCCTTCTCGGAAGGGGAGGCGTTCCTCTCGGAGGTCTCCCGGACGATCCAAAGGGTCGCCGTCCCAGCTGGTGGCCCACTGGCCTGCGGGGTCTTCCAACGTGTAGCGCGCCACCAGGCTCGCCAGCAGCCGCCTGGCGTCGCCGGTCATGGTGGGTACCGTGCTGAGCGCGTCGATCTCTCTGGGCGTCAGTTCGTCGTCAACCGTCAGGTAGTCCCTTGCGGATGCTGAGCGCTCGGCATCTGGCGGCACTTCTCCTGTGGGGCTCGACGTGATGACGAGGCGTCCCCCGGTAGGCATGTGTCGCAGCACGTAGGTCTCGTGGTCAGCGGTGAACACCGATTCGAGACGTAGCCCCGGGACGCGCACCGGCCAACCGGGCGACCGCCTCGGCAGGATCCACGCCGTCATGTTGTCAGGGGCCCGTGCCGCCGTGACGACCAGCTCGTCTTCACGCGACGAGATGACGGGGTCGTAGGCGCTGAACGTGCTGCACTCCCACTGCATTCCCGCCGGGACGATCCGTCCCTTGTTGAGGAGGGCGAGCGCCAGCAGGGCGCGGAATTCCTGTTGCCGGGCAGTGGTGGAGTCCAGGCCGAGGTCACCCCGGCTCTTGACGCCCGCCATCGCGGCACTGTGATCCTCGCCCGTGTAGCTGCTGCGCAGCAAGGCAGTCCTGCGGCGCTCCCGATGCAGGTATTGGCGAGAACCTGGGTGCACCACGGACGGCGAACGGTGTCGCCGGTCCTCGAGTTCTCTCAGGGCGATGGTGTATTTGGTACCGCTCAGCGAAGCTGCGTTTCGCACGACACGCTTGCGCGCACTGTCCTTTACCATCCCGGCCTCCAGGGCAGAGTGCGCTCCCGCCCACACCGGCCCCTGACAGGGAACGACGATGGCATGCGCGAGCCTGAGGCCCTTGTCCGTCACGGCCGAGGCATGTGCGGGAGATGCACCTTGGCCGGAGTCCGGCGCGCGCATGCCGCCGATGAGGGCGGCTTAGCTCAACAGGTCGTGGTGCGTGGGTGGTTGGGGGTGGTCGGCTGCGGGTGCGGTTCAAGGGGTGTGTCTTGCGGTGCAAGGTAGTGGGTGACTATCTTGTACCGCATGACAAAGGAACTGCCCGCGACCGGTGACCAACGGCGCAGCCAGCTCCTGCGCGGGGTGCTCGACCTGTGTCTTCTGTCGCTCATCGCCGAACGGCCGCGATACGGCTTCGAGTTCGCGGAGGCGCTCGCCGGCGGCGGGCTGCAGCTGGTCAGCGACGGCAGCATCTATCCGCTGCTCGCCCGGATGGAGCGGGCGGGGCTCATCTCCTCGTACCGCGCCCCGTCGCCCAGTGGCGGCGCCCCGCGTAAGTACTACCGCCTGACCGAGGCGGGGCACACCGAACTGAGCGGCGGCCGGGCCGACTGGCAGGCCTTCGCCGGGCAGGTGGGCCGCATCCTGACCGGCACGGAATCCACGAGGGAAGCCACACCATGACGAACGCGCAGATACTCGCGGCCTGCCGCAGCAACTGGGAGTACCGGGGGATCGATGACGCGTCCGTGCGCGAGATGCTCGACGAACTCTCCGCGCACCTGGAGGACGCGGAGGCCGCCGGCCGCACGGCGCAGGACGTCGTCGGCCGGGACGTCCGGGGGTTCGCCGCGTCCTGGGCGCGGGCGCGCGCCCCCCTTTCCCGCCGCGTGCTGCGCATGGTCTGCCTGACCAGCCTTGTGCTCGGCAGTGTCCTGCTGGCCTCGTACCTGCCGCGCTGGACCACTCAGCTGGAGGTGACCGCCCGCTTGATCGCCTTCTGGGTGGCCCTCGGTGCGGTCACGGTCACCTGGGAGCTGCGGCGGGGGAGCATGGGCCTGCTCGAGTCCTGGGGGGCGGCCCTCCTCGTCGGCCTGCCCGTGATGGCGCTCACCGACTGGCTGGCGGGCGACGGGGTGCTGTTCACCCTGCCGCTGTGGGCCGCGCCCTTCCTGCTGCTGCCCGGCCTGCCGTACGCCGTCGCAGACCTGCGTGCCAGGAGGAGCCGCCTCGATGGGGCGTCGGTCGGCTGACTGGTCCGGCTCAGGTGGAGAGCGAATTGACGTCCCGTTGAGGTGATTCCCCGGCCCCGCCCCCGCCTCCGCCCCCCGCCGCCGCCACGCCCGGGCTCGGGTTCGGGCTCGGGGCGTATGTACCGGGCCCGGGCCGGCCCTGCGGCCGTTGCGGGGCACGGCCGGCGGGGCCCGGGGTGTCGCCGCCGGGGTCAGAGGCCGCGGACCGCGGCGACCGTGAACGTGGTGGGAGTGCCGGTTCCGGGGGTCATGGGGCCGCCCTTGTCGAACTGGGAGCGGACCACCAGCGTGCGGCCTCGGGTGTGGGCGAGGGTCGTGGGGATCTGCAGGGACGAGTCCGTGATCGTGCGGGTGAGCCGGGCGTGGGTGCCGTCCGCGCTGAGCCGCCACCGGGTCAGCGTGTTGCTGACGTTGTGCGCCACGCGCAGGGTGCCGTCGGGGGAGAGGTCGAGGCCGTCGGCGGCCTTCAGGTCGCCTCCGGTGAGGATGACGCGGCGGACGGCGCCCGTGCGCAGGTCGACGCGGTAGAGGTCGCCCGCCGTCATGTCGACGGTGAGGAGGTAGCGGCCCGCCCGGTCGGAGACGATGCCGTTGAGGTTGAAGGCGCCGGCCGGCCGCGGGCGCAGGGCCGGGGTGAGGTCGTAGGCCTCGGTCAGGACGCCGCTGCCCGCGGCCAGCTGCTCCGGGCCTACGCGGTAGATCACGCCGCGGATGCTGTCCGTCAGGTACGCGGCGCCGTCCGGGGTGAGGGTCAGGTCGTTGACGAAGTGGGCCGGGGCACCGTCGGCCACCTCGAAGTGGGCCAGGCGGGCCCCGGTGGCGGTGTCGTAGACCGCGACGCCGGTGGTGGAGTCCGTGACCCACAGGCGGCCGAGGGCGTCGACCCGCAGGCCGTTCGCCGTGCGGCGGCCGTCGGTGCCGGCGGGCAGGAACACCTCCGCCTCGGGCCGGCCGGGGCGGGCCCGGTAGACGGTGCCGTCCGCGTACGAGCCGACGTAGACGCTGTGGGTGCGCGGGTCCGTGGCTATGCCCTCGGGGTAGACCTTCGCGCCGGGTATCGCGAAGGCCGTGGATATCCGCGCGTCGGCCGCCGGGGCCTTCGCCTGTGCCGGGGCCGCTCCCAGGGTGAGGGCGCCGGTCAGGATCGCCGTCAGGGCAGCCGTCAAGGAGGGGGCCGGAAGCCGCTTCCTCTTCTTCGTCATCACCGTGTTCGTCCTCGTCCTCGGCGTCGTGTTCGGGTGCGTCGTCTTCTTCGCAGCGCGCAGCATCATGTGTCCTCTACTGTGCGGGTGGAGGCGAATGTATGTTAGAGCTCTAATGCATGCAAGGGCCGTAGGATGCGGGAATGACGTCCATGGCCCCCGAGGAGCGCATCGGCTCGCACCTCAAGCGCGCTGAGCAGGCGCTTCTCGCGGCGAAGAACGCCGCGTGCAAGCCGGCCGCAGTAACGGTTCCGCAGTACGCCGCGCTGCTCTGGCTGGCCGAGAAGCCCGGCATCTCCGCCGCCGCGCTCGCACGGCTGTGCGGGGTGACGCCGCCGACCATGAACACCGTGCTGAAGAACCTCCAGGAGCGCGGACTCATCGAGCGGACCCCGCACGAGTGGCACCGCAACGTGCTGGAGACCCGGCTCACGGACGAGGGGCGCGCGGTGATGGAGCTGGCGGATTCCGGCGCCGTGCGGGTGGAACGGGCGCTCGCCGCCGCATTCACCGGGGAGGAGCGGGAGCTGCTCATCCAGCTGCTCGGCCGCTGCGCGGAAGTGCTCGACGCCCAGCGCTAGCCCGGTCTTCGCCCTGTGTCGACACCGCGCCTGCCCTGTGCCGACACCGCGCCCGCCCTGTGCTGCCCCGTGCCTGCTGTGCCTGCCCCGCGCCTGCCCCGCGCGTTCCGCCGGGCTTCGCCTCATGTTTTTGCTGGCATTTGGAACTGTGCGGGGGTTTCGCGCATCAGGACTAGGGGAGCCCAGCCGTTCTGCCCTTGCGGCAGTCAAGACCGTTCGGAGCGAAGTCCGTGCACCAGTACCCGCAGCGCCCGCGGCCTGATGACCAGCCGTCGTACCAGGAGTACCCGCCCCAGGGCCACCACCCGAACCACCCGCAGCAGCAATATCAGCAGCAGCACCCTCAGGAGTATCCGGACTACCAGGACTACCGGGACTACCCGGGGGAGCCGCCGCGCCGGCCGCAGCCGCCGCACCAGCACTACGGCGAGCAGCCCCCGGCCCCGGAGACCCCGCAGGGCAAGCGGCCCCGGCGCCGAATATGGATCAGCGCGGTCCTCGCCCTGGCGCTCCTGCTCGGCGGTGGCGGTTTCGCCGCCTGGAAGCTCGACTGGTTCTCCGGCAACGGCGAGGCCGTCAGCTTCGGCAAGACCCCGCCCCCGGCCGGCGGGAAGAGCGACCCGGGTGCTCCGTCGACCGCGGCCAAGCCCTCCGGCGACCCGGACGTGCTCATGCCGACCGGCCCGAAGTCCGACTTCAAGCAGACCACCAAGCTCGACGACGGCACGATCATCGCCAAGACCCGCCTCGCGGGCGCGAAGTCCGGCTTCGAGGGCGACGTGTGGGTGTGGGCGCCCAAGGAGTACGACGACCCGAAGTACGCCAAGAGCGGCTTCCCGGTGCTCATCGCGCTCCCCGGCGGCAACGGCTTCCCGGCCAACTACTGGTCCGACCGCAGCCTCGGCCTCCAGAAGGCCATCAGCGAGGGCGTCCAGGCCGGTACCAGCCTGCCGTTCATCGTGATCATGCCGGTGCTCAACCCGGACAACAAGTTCTACTACGACGGCTCCGACATCCCCGGCCAGGCCAAGATGGGCACGTGGATCGCCGAGGACGTCCCGGCTTTCACCAAGGCCAACTTCCGCACGTACAAGTCCCGTGACGGATGGGCCTTCATGGGCTCCTCCTCCGGCGCGTTCGTCGGCATGAAGACGGTCCTGCAGCACCCGGACAAGTTCAAGGCCGTGATCGCCAGCGGCGGCGAGATCGTCCCCGACTCCCCGCTCTGGAAGGGCCACCAGGCGGAGATGGACGCGAACAACCCTGAAAAGCTCGCCAAGAAGCTGATCGACGGCAACGGCCCCGAGGTCTACATCAACTTCCAGATCGGCACGAAGGAGAGCGGGAAGGAGCGGATGACGAAGTTCCAGCAGCAGTACGGCAAGGGGCCCGTCAAGACGACCATCCGCGACATCCAGAACGGCGAGCACAACGGCTGGCACTACGTCCGGGGCATGAAGGAAGGCTCCCTGGAGTGGATCAGCAAGGTCCTGAAGGCTCCGAAGCCCGACGCCGGCTGACCGCGAACCGGCGCGCGCGCCTGACCGTGCCAGGCCGGGGGCCTGACCGTGCCAGGCCGGGCGTGCCGGGCCGTACCGGGCCGGGCGGGCTTGGGCCGGGCCAGACCGGGCGTGCCCCGGCAGGTGTGCCGGCCGTCACGTGGTGCTCGCCACGTCCCGCCGGTCCCAGGCAACCCATCCCGTCGTTCACACCTCTGTAAGGGGTGTAAGGGGGACCGATCGGTCCGGCCCGCGCTCCGAGGTGAGCGCCGGAGAAGGAACGGGACAAAACCGTGCAGCATGACCAGCAAGGCGACGGCAGCCCCATGACCCAGGGCGGCCGTCGCCCCCACCGCCTGCGCCTGCTTCTCATCAGCGGCGGGCTCGCGCTCACCCTCGCCGGGGGCGGCGCGGCGGCGTACAAGTTCGGCCTCTTCTCCGACATAGGGGATCCGGTCGCCTTCGGGAAGGTCCAGGAGAAGACCGCCACCGCCGCCACCGCCGCCGACGTTCCGCCGGAGGTGCGCATGCCCACCGGGCCGGCGGCCGAGTTCGTCCGCACCAACCGGCTGCCCGACGGCACCCAGATCGCCAAGACCACCCTCACGGGCAAGAAGTCCGGGTTCACGGGCGACGTGTGGGTGTGGGTGCCCAAGGAGTACGACGACCCGAAGTACGCCAAGAGCGGCTTCCCGGTCCTGATCTCCCTGCCCGGTGGCCGTGGGTACCCGACGAACTACTGGGGGACGGGCCCCGGCCTCGGCCTGCAGCAGGCCGTGAGCGACGGGGTCAAGGCCGGCACGAGCCTGCCCTTCATCCTCGTCATGCCGGTGATCAACGGCGACACCAAGCACCACTTCGACGGCTCGGACATCCCCGGCCAGCCCAAGATGGGCACCTGGATGGCCGATGACGTCCCGGATTTCACGAAGGCCAATTTCCGCACCTTCACCTCCCGCGACGGCTGGGCCTTCATGGGCTCCTCCTCGGGCGGCTTCGGCGCCTTCAAGCACGTCCTGAAGCACCCCGACCGGTTCAAGGCGGCCATCGCGAGCGGGGTCGACATCGTCCCCGACTCCCCGCTGTGGCAGGGGAACACGCAGGCCATGGCCGAGAACAACCCCGAGAGGCTCGCCGAGAAGCTGATCAAGGCGGGCGGCCCGGACGTCTACGTCAACTTCCAGATCGGGACCGCGGAGACCGGCCGCGAGAAGGCCGAGAAGTTCATGAAGGAGTACGGGAAGGGCCCCGTGCACACCAGGCTGCAGGTGATCCAGGATGGTGAGCACAACGGAAAGTCCTACGTGCGCGGCATGAGGGAGGGCTCCCTGGAGTGGATCAGCAAGGTGATGAAGGCACCGACACCCGACCCCGGCGTGCAGTGAGCACGGTGGTGAAGGGGGCGTCGGCGGCCGCCGCCGCGGGGATCGCGGCGGTGTGCGCCGTCGCGTTCGTCAAGGCGCCGGGTGACCGGCCCGTGCTCCCCTTCCCCACCGTCGGCGTACTCATGGCGGGCGGCGAGCACTGGTGCACGGCGAGCGTCGTCGACAGCCCGAAGGGCAACGTCGTCGCCACCGCCGCACACTGCGTGGCCCCCGCCGGCGAGGACGGGCAGCCGGGTGAGGTGGCCCACGACGGGCTGGCCATCGGCGAGCTCTCCTTCGCCCCGGCCTTCTCCGGCGAGGGCGCAGGCACCCAGCCGCTGGGGGTGTGGAAGGTCCGCTCGATCCATGTGGACGACCGCTGGACGAAGTGGGGCGAGGACACAGCCGACTTCGCCTTCCTCACCATCGCGGCGGACGAGGACGGGCGCAGCCTCCAGGACGCCGTCGGCGGCCGCGCCGAGGCCCCGAAGCCCGAATGGACCTCCGGGTACGAGCGGGACGTGACCGTCGTCGGCTACCCGGAGTCCGAGCACAACCCGCAGAACAAGCCCGTCTCCTGCACGACGCAGACCCGCCACGACGAGGACGACCCCGACATGCTCTACATGGGCTGCGCCGGATTCTGGACGGGGACCAGTGGCAGCCCCTGGATCGCCGACCGGGGCGGGCCGGAGCACGCCGGGCGGCTGATCGGCGTACTGAGCGGCGGGGACACGGACGTGGACTCCACGGCCGCGCTGTTCGACGAGCACGCGAAGGCGCTGTACGAGCGGGCCGCGCGGGGCTGAGCGGCCGCGCGGGGCTGAGCGGGGCGAGAGCCGGGCGAGAGCAGGCCGCGTGGAGGTGAGCCGGCGGGCGCGGTTGAGACGGTGGGTCGGGGCCTGAGACTGTGGCTCGGGCCTGAGGCGGTGGCTCGGGGCTCGAGCCGGCGGTGCGGGGCTTGAGGCGGCGGTGCGAGCCGAGGGGCCGCCCGTCCCGGGTTCACTTCTTCCGGCGCTCCGTGCTGACGATCACCCCGACCGCCGCCACGACGATCCCGCCGCCCACCACGATCGGCCAGGTCAGGGCCTCGTCGAGGATCAGCGTGCCCAGCGCGACGGCGACGACCGGATTGACGTACGCGTATGTGGACACCAGCGACAGCGGCGCGGCCTGCAGCAGCCACACGTACGCCGTGAAACCGACGAGCGAGCCGAAGAGCACCAGGTAACCGAGGGCCAGCCAGGAGGCGGTGGAGAAGGCCGCCGGGTCCAGGCCGCGCTGCTCGCCGCGCAGCAGCCCGACGACCACCGCGGCCGCTCCGCCGGCGAGCATCTGGTACGCGCTGCCCGTGAACGGATTGCCCGGCAGCGTCAGCTTCGACGCCGAGAACGAGCCGAGCGACCACAGCACCGACGCCGCGACCACCATCAGCACCCCCGACAGCCGCACCGAGCCGCTGAGCCCGGGGCTGGTCAGCACGGCGAGCCCGGCCAGGCCGACCAGCACCCCGCCCAGCGTGCGCAGCGGGGGCCGGTCACCGGTGCTCGCCCTCAGCACCACGACCCACATCGGCACCGCCGCCACCAGCAGCGCGGCCAGGCCGGACGGCACCGAGGTCTCGGCGAGGACGACCAGGCCGTTGCCGCCGAGGATCAGCAGCAGGCCGACCAGGGCCGCCGAGCCGAGCTGTGTACGGGTGGCCCTGAGCGCGGAGGGCCCGTACCGCCAGGCGACGGCGGCGGCCAGCAGCAGGCCCGCGGTGATGAAACGGGCACCGGCGGAGAGGAAGGGCGGCATGGTCTCGACGACGATCCGGATGCCGAGGTAGGTCGAGCCCCAGACGACGTAGACGAGGGCGAGGGCGGTCCACACCGCGCCGCTGATCCTGCCGCGCGGGGCGGCAGTGGCCTTGCCGTCCACCGGAGTTGAGGTGCTCATGCCTGGATCCTATGGTCGTTGGCCCATGCAGGCTTCCGGGTATCTCAGCCCTTGAGCAGGTTGTTCAGGTCGCCGTACGGGAGGGAGTGCGCGAGCGCGCCGTAGGTCCCGTCGGAGATCAGCTCCTCGGCGGCGCGGCGGACCACGGCGTACGCGGCTTCGGCGACCCAGGAGCCGAGGCTGACGCGGGACACGCCGAGGGCGCCGAACGCGGACACGGGCGGGGCTCCGGGGCCGAGGAGGATGTTGAGAGGGGCGTCGATGCCCTTGGCGAGCTCGGCGACCGTGTCCGCGTCGACGACGCCGGGCACGAAGATGCCGGTGGCTCCCGCCCGCAGGTAGGCGGCGGCGCGGGTCAGGGTCTCATCGAGGCGGGTGGCGGGGTCGCCGATGCCCCTGAGGTACGTGTCGAGGCGGGCGTTGATGTAGAGCGGGACCCCTGCGGCGTCGGCCGCGGCGCGGGCCGCGGCCAGGCGCTCGACCTGCTCGGCGGGGTCGCGGCTGCCGTCCTCGATGTTGACGCCGACCGCGCCGGCGGCGAGGACCCCGGTGACGGTCTCGCCGACGGCGGCCGGGTCGGCGCCGAAGCCGCCCTCGATGTCGGCGGTGACGGGGACGGAGACGGCGGCGGCCACGCGGGCGATCAGGTCGAGGGCCCGGTCGCGGGCGAGCGCGTCGCCGTCGGGGGAGCCGAGGGACCAGGCGACGCCGGCGCTGGTGGTGGCAACGGCGGGGGCGCCGGCGGCCTCGACGATGCGGGCGCTGGCGACGTCCCAGGCGTTGGCGAGGGCGAGGGGGGCGGAGGGGGTGTGCAGGGCCGCGAATGCCGTGGCTTTGGCGGTGAGGTCAAGGGTGGTGGTCATGGGGCCAGTTCACCAGACGGCGCGGGTTTGGGCTCGCGGATTTCCGACATGCAGGTGGGGGTGCGGAGTCGGGCCGCGCCACTGCCGGGGCTAGGCCGCAAACACCGGGGCTCCGCCCCGGACCCCGCACTCGGTTACGGGGTCAGGCCCGTCTTCGCGCCCGCGCCGCACAGGGGGATGACGGCCGTGCGGCCCTGCAAGGGGTCGGTCGGGGACGACGGGCCCACCGCCGCCCAGCAGGCCGCGGCCGTCGGTTCCACGAAGAGGCCGCGGCGGGCCAGGTCCCGCTGGGCCTCGCGCAGCCGCTCGTCCGGGACCGTCAGGAACGTGCCGCCGGACTTGCGGACCGCGGCCAGGATCTGCCGGGCACGCGGCGGCGCCGGGATCGCGATCCCCTCGGCCAGGGTGGGCCGTTGGGCGACCGGCTCCGCATCCTCGGCCCCGGCGGCGAACGCCGTGGCCAGCGGAGCCACCGCCTCCGCCTGGACCGCGATCAGCACCGGCGGCTTGACCCCGCGCCGGGCCAGCTCCTCCACGGCCAGCGCGGCCCCGAGCAGCAGCGTGCCGTTGCCCACCGGGACCACCAGCACCTCCGGCAGCCGGCCGCCCAGTTCCTCCCACACCTCGTACACGTACGTCTTGGTCCCGTGCAGGAAGTAGGGGTTGAAGACGTGGCTCGCGTAGAAGACCCCGGGCGAGTCCGCCTCCGTGCGCGCGGCCCGGGCCGCCGCCTCGCGGCCGCCCGGTACCACGCGGACCGCCGCCCCGTGTGCCCGCATCTGTTCGGTTTTCTTCTCCGACGTGCCCTCGGGTACGAAGATTTCACAGCGCAGCCCGGCCCGTGCGCAGTACGCCGCCACCGACGTCCCGGCGTTGCCGCTGCTGTCCGCCACGACGCGCTCCGGAGCGAGCCGCCGGGCCAGCTCCACGAGCATCACGGCGCCCCGGTCCTTGAACGACAGCGTCGGCATCAGGAAGTCGAGCTTGGCGTGAACCCGCTCCGCCAGCGGAATCAGCGGAGTGTGCCCCTCCGCGAGGGAGACGGAGAACGCCCCAGGCAGAGGCAGCACGGACCCGTACCGCCACAGCGAATTCGGCCCGGCGGCCGGTTCCAGCGCCGCGGCCGGGTCCGGCGTGAAATCGAGGTCCCAGGGTCCGCCGCAGACAGGGCACCCCCAAGGAGCAGTGCGGACGTCCGCGCGTGTACCGTCCTCTGAACAGACGTAACCGGGGGGTGCGTGCGTCATGTGCGGAGCGCCTTTGCTCTTTCATGGCTGGTGTACGGCACGGATGTTACGCGTCCGTTGTTCTCCTGTGGGTCGCGCCGGAGGTGGGTCAACCTTTCGGACGCGGCAGCCCGTTGGGCCATCTGCGTTGTCATGGCCACGCTTGAGCGGCACCAGTACACCCCCCGCAATGCACCACCTAAGAGGAGGACCCGTCACATGCCAGTGATGCGTCACACACGCCGGACTATCGCCGGCATCAGCGCGACCGCGGTCGTGGCCCTCGCGCTCGGCGCCGCCGCCGCGCTGCCCGCCTCGGCCGCCGGCATCGGTGTGCGGGGCGCGATCCAGAACGCGGGAGCCCCCGGATCGGTACCCGGCAGCTACATCGTGACCCTGAAGGACGCCGCCGCCCGCTCCACCGACCCGAGCGGCCGGGCCGTCGCCAAGCGCTACGGGGCGAAGATCGACCGGGTCTACAGCGCCGCCCTCAACGGCTACTCGATCGAGGTCTCCGAGGCGCAGGCCAGGAAGCTCGCCGGCGACCCGGCGGTCAAGTCGGTCGTGCAGAACCGCACCTTCACCGTCAACGCCTCCCAGCCCACCCCGCCGTCCTGGGGCCTGGACCGCGTCGACCAGCGTGCGCTGCCGCTCAACCAGAGCTACAGCTACCCGGACCAGGCGGGCGAGGGCGTCACCGCGTACGTCATCGACACCGGTGTCCGCATCACGCACCAGGACTTCGGCGGCCGCGCCTCCCACGGCTACGACGCCATCGACAACGACAGCACGGCCCAGGACGGCCACGGCCACGGCACGCACGTCGCCGGCACCGTCGCGGGCAGCCAGTACGGCGTGGCCAAGAAGGCCAAGATCGTCGGCGTCCGTGTGCTCGACAACAGCGGCTCCGGCACGACGGCCCAGGTCGTCGCGGGCATCGACTGGGTGACCCGCAACGCCGTCAAGCCGGCCGTGGCGAACATGTCGCTCGGCGGCGGCGCGGACTCCGCGCTCGACGCCGCGCTCCGCAACTCCATAGCCTCCGGCATCACCTACGCCGTGGCCGCGGGCAACGACTCCGTCAACGCCTCGACCAAGTCCCCGGCGCGCGTCACCGAGGCCATCACCGTCGGTGCGACCACCAGCAGCGACGCGAAGGCGTACTACTCCAATTACGGCTCGAGCCTGGACGTCTTCGCGCCGGGTTCCTCCATCACCTCCACGTGGTTCACGGGGGACACCGCCACGCACACGATCGACGGCACGTCGATGGCCTCGCCGCACGTCGCGGGCGCGGCCGCCGTCTACCTCTCGCAGAACCCGGCGAGCACCCCGGCCCAGGTGGCCACGGCCCTGGTGACCTCCTCCACCCCGAACGTCGTGACCAGCCCCGGCACCGGCTCCCCGAACCGTCTGCTCCACGTCGTCGCCCAGGGCCCCGTCCCGCCGGGCAAGCGTTTCGAGAACACCGCCGACTACGCGGTCAACGACAACGCGACCGTCGAGTCCCCGATCACCGTCACCGGTGTCGTCGGCAACGCGCCGGCGACGCTGAAGGTTCCGGTCGACATCAAGCACACGTACATCGGTGACCTCAAGATCGACCTGGTCGCACCGGACGGCACCGTGTACACCCTGCACAACCGGGCCAACGGCGGTACCGACAACATCATCAGGACCTTCACGGTGAACGCCTCCGCCGAGACGGCGAACGGCACCTGGAGGCTCCGCGTGAACGACAACGCGAACGGCGACACCGGGAAGATCGACTCCTGGGCGCTCCAGTTCTGAGGGGCCGGAACCGCGGGCACTGACCGAGCCGCGAACAACAGCGGGGGCGACCGACTTGTCGGGCGCCCCCGCTGCGTACTATTCGCGCGTTCGTTCGCGCATGCGTTCGCGCCCTCCGCGGTGTCCCTCGTGACGCCCCCGTGCTGCCCCCTGCGATGGAGTCCGCCCCCGTGAGCACCCCGCCGAGTCCTCCCTCCGGACCGGGCCACTCCTGGCCCCCGCCGTCCCCGCTGCCGGTGTGGGCCCCGCCGCCCGGCTACGGACAACAGCGGCCGGGGCTCAACGGCTTCGCGCTCGCCTCGCTCCTCGTCGGGCTGCTCTGCCTTCCGCCGCTCGGCATCGTCTTCGGCATCGTGGCCCTCGTGCAGATCGCGAAGAAGCGGGAGCGGGGCAGGGTCCTGGCGATCGTGGGCCTGGCGGTGTCCGTGGCGATGACGGGCGCGCTGGTCTTCACCGCGGAGCGGGTCGCGACGGCCGTCGGCGACCGGTTCGACGCGCTGAGCCAGGTGCCCGAGGTCGACGGCGCGCTCACGGATGTCGACGACCTGAAGGCGGGCGACTGCTTCAACGTCCAGGGCGGGGATCTGCTCGACGAGCGACCCCTGATGTACAGGATCGACTGCGCGGAGGTGCACCACGGCGAGGTCACCGCGACGAAGCGGCTCGACGTGGCGGACGTCCCCGAATCGGCCGAGGCGGACCGCGCGTCCGAGGAGACGTGCTGGCGCGCCCAGGACGAGTACGCGATGGACACGTGGGCGCTGCCCGACTACGCGGAGATGTTCTACTACGCGCCCTCCCGCCAGTCGTGGCGCCAGGGGGACCGCCTCCTGGTCTGCGTGGTGGGCACGACGGAGCAGGACTGGCGCGGCAGCCTGCGTCGGGACTCCGGGATGCTCAAGCCCGAACAGGCAGCCTTCCTGCGAGCCGCCAACGCCGTCGAGTTCGCCATGAGCCGGGCTCCCGAGGACGACGTCGAGGACGCCCTGCAGGAGTACCAGGCGTGGGCGCGCGAGGTGCACGCGGCGCTGGGCGAAGAGGCGAAGGTGCTCCAGGGGGACAAGGCCCGGCCCGGTATGGAGAAGGCCGTCCCGGCGCAGCTCAAGGAGATCGAGGCGGCCCGCGCGGCGTGGCAGCGCGCCTCCCAGGCGAGGACACCGGCGGACTTCGACCGCCAGTCGGACCGGGCGCTGAGCGCGATGACCGCGTCGACGGAGCAGGTGCTGCGCGGCGCGTACGGGCTTTCGATGGCGATCCCGCCGTGGCTGGAGGACGGCCACCAGGACCCGGAGGACCCGGACGCCGGCCCCGGCAGGGGGCCCTCATCCGAGTCGGTGTGACGTCGACGGGGTAACGCGCGGTAACGGGTTTGAGTGACCTGGCTTCATCACTTCGGGTGAAACTCTGGCCCTTGCTTGCGGTCTTCAACCGTCGGTTGCCAGGGTGTAGCTGTCTGTCAAGCTGATGGGAGTGGCCAGTGACTTTCGGTGAGCAGCCGGCCTATCTGCGCGTGGCCGGGGATCTGCGACGGAAGATCGTCGACGGTTCTCTGCCCCCGCACGCCCGGCTCCCCTCCCAGGCCCGTATCCGCGAGGAGTACGGGGTCTCCGACACCGTGGCCCTGGAGGCGCGCAAGGTCCTCATGGCGGAGGGGCTGGTCGAGGGCCGGTCCGGGTCCGGTACGTATGTACGGGAACAGCCGGTCCCGCGGCGGGTCGCCCGCTCCGGCTACCGCACGGCAGGCGCCTCGACGCCGTTCCGCCAGGAGCAGGCGGACGCGGGTGCGCGCGGCACGTGGGAGTCGAGCAGCGAGCAGACCGGCGCGCCCGCGGAGATCGCGACGCGGCTGGGCATCGAGCCAGGCGAGCGGGTGATGCGGACGCGGTACGTGTTCCGCGACGCGGGGGAGGCGATGATGCTGTCGACCTCCTGGGAGCCGCTCGCCGTGACCGGCCGGACTCCCGTGATGCTGCCGGAGGAGGGGCCGTTGGGGGGCTCCGGGGTGGTCGACCGGATGGCCGCGATCGACGTCGTGGTGGACAACGTGGTGGAGGAGGTCGGCGCGCGACCCGGCCTGGCGGAGGAGCTCTTCCTCCTCGGCGGGGTTCCGGGGCACGTGGTGCTGGTGATCGGCCGCACTTATTTCGCCTCCGGCCGCGCCGTGGAAACAGCCGACGTGGTCGTCCCGGCGGACCGCTACCGCCTGGCGTACCACCTCCCGGTGAGGTAGCCGACCCGCGATGCCGTAGCCGCCCGGCGGTGCCGGCCGCTCCGCGGTAAGGGTGGAGGCTCCGCGGTGCGGAAGCCGCCCGGCGGCGGTGGGGGCTCGGCCATACATGGGGCGCTGCTGCCGTGGCGCCGCCCCGGACCCTACGGCGCCCGCGCCTCGAACGCCGGCGGAGCTGACATGCCCGCCCGCCCCTCACCTGCCGCCCCGCCGGAACGCCCGCCCGCCCCTCATGTGCCGGCGGGCGGCCATGTCAACGCCCGGCCCCATGGCGCGTGAGCCGATGCCCGCCCGGTGGGTTTCGGCGCGATGCTGATCGTCCGCACCGTTCCCTTCCTCGCGTTCTTCGAGCAGTCCGGCCCGTGCGCCGGGGCGTTCCTCCCCTCCGTCCTGCCCTCCGTCGCGAGCGGACTCGCCTGCCCCCTACACCTGTTGACCCCCCGGTCGTGTCGCGGCGCGACCTGCGGAAACGGCTGCGGCGAGGGGGTCGCGGGGCGGGCGCGGCGGTCGCGCCGTCGCCCTTCGTGCGCCCGCTCTGAGCCGGCGCGCACGGCCCACTCGTACACATGGCCGGATGCGTACGCCCCCTAGGTACCTCTTCGTGAAAAACCGTATCCGCTGTGTAAAGGTCGGGCGTAAGCTCGGGCATATGCGCAATGCGGTTTCCCGTGCAGATACGTCGGCGGAGGGTGAAACGCGATGAACGACAGCGGTGCCCTGCTCCCGTGGCTGGTCATACGTCAGGACGACAACGGCAACCGCTACCGGGTGGGCCGGTACGCCACCCGGGCCGAGGCCCAGAAGGTCGTCGACAGTCTCGACGACCGAGGACACAAGCAGCTCTACTGGGTCGAGCGGATCGGTCAGACCGCCACGATGAACTGAGCGTCGCAGCGCTTGACGACGCTGACATAGGCTCCGCCCATGACGGTACGAGTGGTCGTGGGCGGAGCCCTTTGTCATGACGGGCGCCTGCTGGCCGCCCGCCGCAGTGCGCCGCCGGAGCTCGCCGGACGCTGGGAGCTGCCGGGCGGGAAGGCCGAACCGGGTGAGTCCGTCCCGGAGGCGCTGGTGCGCGAACTGCGCGAGGAACTCGGCGTGGAGACCGAGCCGCTGGAGCGGATCCCGGGGGAGTGGCCGCTGAAGCCCGGTCTCGTCCTGCACGTGTGGACCGCGCGGCTGCTCTCCGGAGTGCCCGCGCCGCTGGAGGATCACGACGAACTGCGCTGGCTGCGGCCCGAGGAGCTGGAGTCGGTGGACTGGCTCGACCAGGACCGGCCCGCGGTCGCCGAGGCGGGACGCCGGCTGCGCGCGGACGACGGTGGCTGAAGTAGCGGTTGACGGTGAGCGGTGACAGTGAGATTGACGTGGGCGGGGCGGGGCGGGGCGGGGCGGGGCGGGGCGGGGGCGCGTGACGCTCGTGCTCTAGGCCGTCTGCGCCACCGTGCGCCGGTGAGCCGGGATCGAGTGGTACGACGCCCCGAATATCGGGTATGTCGCTATTAATCCCTATCTCGTCCCTCTTTCGTCCCAGACGAACCGGACTGGGGTCGCTGCCGCCCCGGGAAGTGATCGGCGTGATCGACACAGACGGCGAGTGCGCCGAGTGGGCCTTCCCAGCCGAGCCCGGTGCCGTCCGCACCGCACGTCACGCCGTACGCAGCACTCTCCGTGACTGGGGTCTGGAAGCCGTCGGCGATGTGACCGTCCTGCTGGTCAGCGAGCTCGTCACCAATTCCCTGCGCTACGCGTCCGGCCCCATCGGCGTCCGCCTGGAACGGCGCAATCCAGCCGTCGACAGCACCGCGGGCGGCCCCGCACTGCTCGTGGAGGTTTCGGATCCGCTTCCGGATCCTCCCCGTGAGCGGGCGGCCAAGCCGGACGACGAGAGGGGCCGCGGATTGCACCTCGTCGCCGTCTCCTCGCAGCGCTGGGGGACCCGCCACGGGAAATCGGGCAAGACAGTGTGGTTCGAATTGGCTCTTCCTGGTGAGTAACAAGGTGAACGGTGACGGGGGACCTCCCGGGGGCGCCCCTCAGCGGTAGCTGGGGGAGGAGTCCGGGGGAGATCATGCGACATGGCTCGAAATCATCGAGACCGTGCTGTGATCGTGAACGCCGTGCCGTCCGGGCCCGTGGTGCTGAATACTGCCGTCATGGCCGGTCCGGTTGCGGTGAGCTGGAGGGGACGGTCGCGTGAGCGAAATACCTGCGCAGGCACATCAGGCCAACGTGCCGCGCGAGACATGGCACGACGCCCTGTGGCACAGCAGTCCGCCTGGCTCGATATATGACTACATAAAGGTCGCCTCTTTCTCGATCGGGCCCGACGGGTACATCGATCAGTGGAGTCTGCGCGCCGAGGAACTGTTCGGGCTGACGGCCGCCCAGGCCGTGGGCCGCGACCCGGTCGACGCGTTCATGCCGCCCGAGCTGCGCCCCGACGCGCACCGCCGGGTCGCCGAGATCCTCGACGGCAAGGAATGGACGGGACTGATCCCCTTCCGGATCCCGGGCGGGAACGGCGCGCACGGAGTGGCCGAGATCTATGTGATGCCCACCCAGACCGAGACGGCCGAGCGGGCCGCACTGTGTGTCGTCGTCGACGTACGCGCGCTGCGGCGGATCGAATCCGACCTCGCGGCCTCACAGGCAATATTCGGCCAATCTCCGTTCGGCTTCCTGCTCTTCGGTACGGACCTCACCGTGCAGCGGGCCAACCGCCGGTTCGCCACCGTCTTCGGAGGCGCCGTCGAGGAGCACCGGGGCCGGACCGTGCACGACTACCTGCCGGCGCACGAGGCCGACCGGATGACCGACGCCCTGCGCCGGGTGCTGGACACCGGGGAGTCGGTCACCGACCTCCGGATCACCGGAGCCGCCCCCGGCAGCCGGGAGAACCGGCACTGGTCCATCAACCTCTACCGCGTCCACGGCGGCAGCGGGCGTCCCATCGGCGTCGCCGGCATCGGCACCGACGTCACCCGCCGCCATCTCGCCGCCCGCGAGGCCGCCGGGGTCCGGCGCAATCTCGCCCTGCTCAACGAGGCCGGGCACCGCATCGGGAACTCCCTCGACCTGGAGACCACCGCCCGGGAGCTTTTGGACGTGACCGTCCCGGGCTTCTGCGACCTGGCCGCCGTCGACCTCTACCAGGGGCTGCTGCTCGGCGACGACGACCGGCCCGCCCGGCCGCAGGGGCCGGGGGTGCCCAGCCTGCCCGGCCAGGGCCCCGCGCGGACGCCCTCCGCCGCCCTGCGCCGGGTGGCCTTCAGCTCCGCCGTCTCGGACGCGCCGCTGTCCGGTCCGGGCGCGCTGGTCTCCGTGGGCGACATCCACCGGTACCCGGCCGCCTCGCCGGGCGCGCTCGCCCTGCGCACGGCTCGGCCGCGGCTGATCGAGGGCGGCGGACCGGAGGACCTCGTCCAGTCCACGCTGGTCGTGCCGATGGTCGCCCACGACACGGTGGTGGGGCTGGCGCAGTTCTCCCGTACGAAGGGCAGCGAACCCTTCGGGGAACGGGACCGGGCGGTGGCCGTGGAGCTGGCCGCACGGGCCGCCGTGTGCATCGACAACGCGCGGCTGTACCGCCGCGAACACGAGCGGGCGCTGATACTGCAGCGCAGCCTGCTGCCGCCCGGCGACCCGGAGGCGGCGGGCCTGGACATCGCCTGCCGGTACCTGCCGGGGAACGCGGCCACGGAGGTCGGCGGCGACTGGTTCGACGTCATCGAGCTCCCCGGGCACCGCACGGCGCTGGTCGTCGGCGACGTCATGGGCCGGGGCCTGCGGGCCGCCGTCGCGATGGGGGAACTGAGGACCGCCGTCCGGACCCTCGCGCTGCTGGACCTCGAACCGGCGGAGGTGCTGACCGCCCTGGACGAGATCGCCCGGGGGCTCGGGGCCCCCGGCGGTTCGCAGCAGGCCTCGCGGGCGGCCCTGCACTCGCGGGACGCGGACCGCTCGGAGGTGTACCTGGCCACCTGCGTGTACGCCGTCTACGACCCGGTGACGCGGCGCTGCACGATCGCCAACGCGGGCCACATGCCGCCCGTGCTGGTCGAACCGCCGGACGAGGGCGGGAAGCCCAGGCCCGCGCTGCTGCTGGAGGTGCCGCCCGGGATGCCGCTCGGTGTGGGCGGGGAGCCCTTCGAGGAGGTCGAGGTGGATTTGCCCGAAGGCGCCCTGCTGGCCCTCTACACCGATGGGCTCGTCGAGTCCCGGGACCATCCGCTGGAGGAGGGCCTGCGCGGGCTCCGCGAGGCCCTCGCGGACCCGGTCCGTCCTTTGGAGGACGTCTGCGACCACGTGCTGAACACGCTCGACACCCGACACGGCGAGGACGACATCGCCCTGCTCATGGCACGGGTCCAGGGGCTGCCGGTGGACGCGGTCGGGGACTGGCAGCTGCCGCGCGAGGCCCGGTCGGTGGGACGGGCGCGGGAGCTTGCCCGGACGAAGCTGCCGGCGTGGGGTCTGGAGGGCCTGCTGGACACCACGGAACTGCTGGTCAGTGAACTCGTCACCAACGCGTTGCGCTACGGGGAGGGCGAGATCCGGCTGCGGTTGCTGCTGGACCGGACCCTGGTGTGCGAGGTGTGGGACGCGAACCTGGTGCAGCCGCGGCGGCGGCGGGCGCGGGACACGGACGAGGGGGGTCGGGGGTTGCAACTGGTGGGCATGCTGTCGGCCGGATGGGGCACCCGGCGGACCCACCGGGGCAAGACGGTGTGGTTCGAGCTGCCCTTGCCCGGTGCGTCGGCGGAGGCGGTGGCGGAGTTCACGGCGGAGCAACTGCTGAACATGTACGGCTGACCGCTGAACATGTACGGCTGACCGCCGCCCTCCTGGGCTCCGCCCCAGGGCCCGCGCCTCAAACGCCGGCGAGGCTGGATTCTTCAGCCCGTCCGGCGTTTGAGGACCGGGTCCGGGCGGAGCCCGGGGAACGGTGGAGGGGCGGGGCGGGGGAGAGCCCCCGCGCAGCGGCCAACCAACCCCCGGCGGGGGCTACGCGGCGCGGTTCTCTTTGAGTGCCGCCAGGCGGGCCTCGATGTCCGAGGCCTTGCCCAGGTCGTCGAGGGACTCGAACTGCGCGTCCAGGGAGGACGCGGCCAGTTCCTGCCTGCCCAGCGCCATCGCCTCCTCCCGCCGCACCTTCTCCTCGAAGCGGCTGAGGTCGCTCGCCGGGTCCATGACGTCGATGTTCTTCACCGCGTCCAGCATGGTGTTCTGTGCCTGCGCGGTCTTCGCCCGGGCCACCAGCTCGTCGCGCTTCGCCTGCAGCTCGGTCAGCTTGTTCCTCATCGACTCCAGGCCCGACTTGAGGGTGCCGACGACCGCCGTCTGGGCCGCGATCGTCGGCTCCGCCGTCTTCGCCTCCTTCTCCGACTGGATCTGCCGGCCGAGCGCCACCTTCGCGAGGTGGTCGAACTTGTCCGCGTCCGCCGTCGCCCCCGCCGCCCGCAGTTCGTCCCCCTTCCTGCTCGCCGCGAGCGCCTTTCCGCCCCACTCGGCGGCCGCCTCCACGTCCTCCCTGTGGTCCGCCTCCAGCATCCGGAGGTTGCCGATCGTCGTCGCGACGGCCTGCTCCGCCTCCGAGATGTTGTTCGTGAAGTCACGGATCAGCTGGTCCAGCATCTTCTGCGGGTCCTCCGCCTGGTCCAGCAGCGCATTGATGTTGGCCTTGGCGAGCTGGGTGACGCGGCCGAGGATGGTCTGCTTGCTCATGGTCGGTCTCTCCTGGTGAGGGGTGTCTGTCCGGTCGGCACCGCGATGGGTTCAAAAGCGGCCGCCACCGCCCATGCGGCCCCGGGTCGCGCCGCCGCCGAAGGAGCCGGGGCCACTGCCCCCGCCGCCCCCGAAGCCGCCGCCGAAGCCGCCCCCGCCGAAACCGCCTCCGCCGCCCAGCCCGCCCCGCAGGATCTCGCCGAGGATGATCCCGCCGAGCACGGCGCCGCCCCGGCCGCCGCCGGCGCGCCGGCCCGCGTACGGGTCCTGGAAGGCCTGTACGTCCTGCTCCGCCAGCTGCTGCGCCTGCCGCGCCAGCCCATCCGCCCGCTGGGCCTCCACCAGCGCGCCCGCCGGGTCGGCCGCCGCCAGCGACACGGCCCGCTCCAGGTGCCGGCCGGCCTCCGCGAGCCGGGTGCGCGCCTGGCTGCCCACCGCGCCCCGGGTGGTGGTGATGTAGCCGGTCGCCGCGCCGATCGCGCTGCGCGCCGCGAGCATGGCCTGGTCGAGCAGGGTCGCCGCCCGCTGCCGGCCCGACTCCCGCTCCCGCGCCCCGGAGAGGGCCTCGTCGAGGGCCGCATCGGCCTCCTCGACCCGGCGCAGGGCGTCGAGCGGGTCGTACCGCCCGGCCGACTCCTCCTGCCGTACGTCGGCCAGTACGGCCTCGGCCCGGCCGATCCGCCCGCGCAGGTCCGCCGTCGAGGTGCCCTCGGCGGTGCCGGTGAGCAGCCCGTGGGCGTCCGCGAGGTCGGTCTCGGTCTCGGTCAGCGCGCCGGGCAGCTTCCCCGCCGCCTCCGCCAGTTCCTGAGCCCGCCGCTCGACCGCGTCCACCAGGGTCGCCGCCTGGTCCACCGCGCCTTCGGCGGCCCGTAGGTGTACGGCGGCCCTGCCCTTCTCGCCGGCGTCGAGGGCCGCGTGGGCCAGGCCCAGGTTGGTCGCCGCGAACAGCAGGCGGTCCTTCGCCTGTTCGGGGTGGGAGGCCACGGGCGCGGACGCGGAGTCCGCGTAGCGCCGGGTCAGCGCGGTCAAGGTCGCCTCGGCGGTGGTGGCGGCCCCGGTCAGCTCCAGGTACCGCTCCTCGACGGTCGCCAGGGCTTGCGAAGCGTTCTTCTCCAGGTCCCGCAGCCGGTCGAAGTCCTCCGATACGGCGTCGAGCCGCCGGTTCGCCTCGGTACAGCGGGCGACGATCTCGTCCAGCATCCGGCGCCGGGTCGCGTCATCCTCCGGGTAGGCGTCGTCGAGCTGTTGGCGCAGCCGGAAGGCGTGTGTCAGCTCGCCCTGCGCGTACTCCAGCGCCGTGGTGAAGGGGCGGACCGCCTCGTCGCCGAACTGGGCGGTGGCGAAGCCGAGTTCCTCGGTGCTGGTGCGGACGGCGTCGTCGGTCTGGACCAGCAGGGCCTTGGCCCTGCCGTCCAGGTCGGGCAGGGGGAGCCGGTCCGGCGCCCCTTCGGGCCAGCCCGGACCGGTCGTCGTACCGCGAGCGCCGGCGCCGCCGCCCTGGCGCTTGCGGCGGGTGTACGCGTACGCCGCGAGCGCCCCGGCCGCACCGATCGCGACGACCGGGAGCACGAAGTCGCCGGCCCCGTTCGTGCCGTCCGCCCCGCCGCCGGGATCGGCCGGGCCGGGGGTGATGGCCGGGACGGGGACGGGCTGCCCGCCGAGGACGGCGTTGTAGCCGTTCGCCGCCCCGATCGCGGCTCCCGCCCAGTCGTTCTGCCTCAGGGCGGGCTCGATGGCGGTCCGCGCGACGTCGGCCAGCTGCTGCTCGGTGAAACCGGAGTCGACGTCGGCCGAATAGGCGTACTGGCGGGCGCCGGTCGCCACGGCCAGGAGGAGGTCGTCCTGGCCGAGGCCGTTGCGCTGCGCGGTGGCGTCGGCCCAGCTCTGGGCGGAGCGCCCGGAGAAGTCCTGCACGTAGGCCACGAAGAGCTGGATCCTCCGGTCGGCGTACAGCTTGTCGAGCGCGGTGGTGACGGCCGCCTTCCGGTCGCCCAGCGCGCCGACGCGGTCGGTGATCTGCCCTTGCTGCGAGAGGGTGACGGGATCCTCGGCCCATGCGGGCGGCGCCCCGGGCGCGCCCCAGCCGCCGACCGCCAGCAGCGCGGCGGAGAGGGCGAGCCCGGCCCGTACGACGATCCTGCTTCGCGGCCTGTTCCTCGGCGCAATCACATTTGGGAGGTTATGGGCGGCTCTGCGGCTCCGCACCCGGAGTGATCACCAGCGCCCTGCCCCGCCGGCACCTGCTCCCACGGGACCGTCGTCGGCCACGCCCGGACCGAGGCCCGGGCCCCCTCCGTACCGCGAAGCCCCCCGGCGTCACGTCAAACGACGTTCCTCCAGGGGGCATCGTTCCTCGCGGGAGGGCTATGCGGGATCGGAACGGCGCCGGATCCTGCTCCCCAGCCACACCAGGGGGTCGTACTTGCGGTCCACCGCCCGCTCCTTCAGCGGGATCAGCGCGTTGTCGGTGATCTTGATGCCCTCGGGGCAGACCTCCGTGCAGCACTTGGTGATGTTGCAGTAGCCGAGCCCGTGCTCGTCCTGCGCGGTGCGCTTGCGGTCCAGGCCCGCCTCGGCCGCCGCGTCCAGGGGGTGCATGTCCAGCTCGGCCACCCGCATCAGGAACCGCGGACCGGCGAAGACGGCCTTGTTCTCCTCGTGGTCCCGCACCACGTGGCAGGTGTCCTGGCACAGGAAGCACTCGATGCACTTGCGGAACTCCTGCGAGCGCTCCACGTCGATCTGCTGCATCCGGTACGCGCCCGCGGGCACTCCCTCCGGCGGCACGAAGGCCGGGACCTCCCGCGCCTTGCGGTAGTTGAAGGACACGTCCGTCACCAGGTCGCGGACGACCGGGAAGGCGCGCAGAGGGGTGATCGTGATGGTCTCGGACCGCTCGAAGGTCGACATGCGGGTCATGCACATCAGCCGCGGCCGGCCGTTGACCTCCGCGCTGCACGAGCCGCACTTGCCCGCCTTGCAGTTCCAGCGCACCGCCAGGTCCGAGGCCTGGGTGGCCTGGAGCCGGTGGACGATGTCCAGGACCACCTCACCGTCGTGCACCTCGACGGTGAAGTCCCGCAGTTCCCCGCCCTCCGCGTCACCCCGCCAGACCCGGAAGCTCGCGTCGTACGTACTCATTCGTACAGCTCCTCTTCGGCGAGGTACTTGACCAGCTCTTCCTTGTCGAACAGCGCGAGCAGGTCGGGGCGGATGGGGTCGGTGCGGGCCCGGACCAGCTCGATCCGGTCGGCCGCCGGGTCCTCCGGTACGGGCTCCACCGGCCGGCACAGCAGGTTCACCGGGCGCCAGCTCCGCTCCATCGCCGGGCAGTCCTCGCGGGTGTGCCCGCCCCGGCTCTCGGTGCGCTCCAGGGCCGCGCGGGCCACGCACTCGCTGACCAGCAGCATGTTCCGCAGGTCCAGGGCGAGGTGCCAGCCGGGGTTGAACTGGCGGTGCCCCTCGACGCCCGCACGCGAGGCCCGCAGCCGCAGGGTCGCGAGCCTCTCCAGGGCCTGGGCCATCTCCCCCTCCCGGCGGATGATGCCGACGAGGTCGTTCATGGTCGTCTGGAGTTCCTGGTGCAGGGTGTACGGGTTCTCCGCGCCCTCGGCGGCGCGGAAGGGGGCCAGCGCCTCCTCGGCCGCCGCGTCGATCTCGGACTGGGACACCTCCGGGCGCGGGCCGGGGCCGGAGGCGTGCTTCGCCGCGTGCAGCCCGGCCCGCCGCCCGAAGACCAGCAGGTCGGACAGGGAGTTCCCGCCCAGCCGGTTCGAGCCGTGCATCCCGCCCGCGACCTCACCCGCCGCGAACAGCCCCGGGACCCCGACGGTGGCGGCGGTCTCGGAGTCGACGGCGATCCCGCCCATCACGTAGTGGCAGGTCGGGCCCACCTCCATCGGCTCCGCGGTGATGTCCACGTCCGCCAGCTCCTTGAACTGGTGGTACATCGACGGGAGGCGCCGTTTGATCTTCTCGGCCGGCATCCGGGTGGACACGTCGAGGAACACCCCGCCGTGCGGGGAGCCGCGTCCGGCCTTGACCTCCGCGTTGATGGCCCGCGCCACCTCGTCGCGCGGCAGCAGCTCGGGCGGGCGCCTGTTGTGATCCGCGTCCTCGTACCAGCGGTCGCCCTCCTCCTCCGACTCGGCGTACTTCTCCTTGAAGACGTCGGGAATGTAGTCGAACATGAACCGCTTGCCCTCGGAGTTGCGCAGCACCCCGCCGTCTCCGCGCACGGACTCGGTGACGAGGATGCCCTTCACCGACGGGGGCCAGACCATGCCGGTCGGGTGGAACTGCACGAACTCCATGTTCAGCAGGGGCGCGCCGGCGAGCAGGGCCAGCGCGTGGCCGTCGCCCGTGTACTCCCAGGAGTTGGAGGTGGTCTTGAAGGACTTGCCGATCCCGCCCGTGGCCAGGACCACCGCCGGGGCCTCCAGCACGAAGAAGCGCCCCGACTCGCGTTCGTAGCAGAAGGTCCCCGAGACCCGCGCTCCGTCCCCGAGGCTGCGATCCTGCAGGATCCTGGTGACCGTGCACTCCTGGAAGACCTTGAGCCGGGCCTCGTAGTCCCCGTACTCCTTGAAGTCCTCCTGCTGGAGGGCGACGATCTTCTGCTGGAGGGTGCGGATCAGCTCCAGGCCGGTGCGGTCGCCGACGTGTGCGAGGCGCGGGTACTCGTGCCCGCCGAAGTTGCGCTGGGAGATCCTCCCGTCGGGCGTCCGGTCGAAGAGCGCGCCCCAGGTCTCCAGCTCCCAGACCCGGTCCGGGGCCTCCTTCGCGTGGAGTTCCGCCATCCGCCACTGGTTGAGGAACTTGCCCCCGCGCATGGTGTCGCGGAAGTGCACCTGCCAGTTGTCGCCCTCGTTGACGTTGCCCATGGAGGCGGCGATCCCGCCCTCCGCCATCACCGTGTGGGCCTTGCCGAAGAGGGACTTGCAGATCACGGCCGTACGGGCGCCGCGCTCGCGGGCCTCGATCGCGGCCCGCAGTCCGGCGCCGCCGGCGCCGACCACGACCACGTCCCACTGCTGCCGTTCCACTTGAGCCATCTCAGAAGATCCTCGGGTCGGTGAAGGCGCCGCTGGCCAGCAGGTACACGTAGAAGTCGCACAGGGCCACGCTGATCAGGGAGACCCACGCCAGCTGCATGTGGCGGGAGTTGAGCCGACTGATCCAGCCCCAGAGCCGGTAGCGCACCGGATGCTTCGAGAAGTGCTTGAGGCGGCCGCCCATGATGTGGCGGCAGGAGTGGCAGGACAGGGTGTAGGCCCAGATCAGCACGATGTTGACCAGGAACAGCAGCGTCCCGAGGCCCATGTGGCCCCACTCGTAGTGCTCGTCGCGGAAGGTCAGCACGGTGTCGTACGAGAGGATGAGCGCGACCGGGACCGCCGCGTAGAAGAAGTACCGGTGCACGTTCTGGAAGATCAGCGGGAAGCGGGTCTCGCCGGTGTACGTCGCGTGCGGCTCGGCGACGGCGCAGGCGGGCGGCGAGGCCCAGAAGCCCCGGTAGTAGGCCTTGCGGTAGTAGTAGCAGGTCAGCCGGAAGCCGAGCGGGAAGATCAGGATCAGCAGCGCGGGGGACAGGCCCCACCAGCTGCCGAAGATCTCCCAGTTGGGTCCGCCCTTCATGGGGACGCAGTTCTCCGCGAGACACGGGGAGTAGAACGGGGAGACGTACGGGGCGGCGTAGTAGTCGGCGTTCGCGAAGGCCCGCCAGGTCGAGTAGACGACGAATGCGAGCAGCCCGGCCGCGGTGCCGGCGGGGGCCAGCCACCACCGGTCGGTCCGCAGGTGCCGGGCGGCGATCGCGGCCCGGGAGGCGCCGTGGACGCCGCCGGGCCGCTGCTGGGGTGGTTGTGTGCCTGTGGCCAAAGAGGACTCCGGGAGGAGTGATGCGGGGTGGCCCAGGAGGCCCGGCCGCGCAGGGCGGCCGGGCCAGATGGGGTGTGGGTGTGGTGCGGTCGGGCGACGAACGGGTGTCAGGGCGCGCGGCGGTCGCGGGCGCCCAGGCCCTCGTCGTCGGAGTCCGTCCACAGTGAGCTGTCGTACGGCGTGTCCGGGACCGTCACCATCCGGGACGGGTCCGGCGCGGACGCCGCCGTCGGCTTCTGCCGTGCGGCCTGTTGCTCCAGCCGCTCGACCTTGCGCGTCAGCTCGTCCAGGTTGCGCCGTACGGCACTCAGATCGTCTTGAAGGGACATGATTTGCCCTCACTTCCGCCAGGGTGCGGTGGCAACGCTCATGTGCGCCTGCGAGTGTCGCGCTTCCCGTCCCCCGTTGTGAAGGGACGTGCAGCGATTGCGGGCGCGCAGGCGTGAACTGTGCGCCCCTCCCTGCCCCCCATTCTCATCCCTCGTACGGGGAAGCGCCCGTCCGCCGCGCAAGTGGGATTGGTCCGCACGGGTGGGGTTCGCGGCGTGGCGAGAGGCGGCTGCGAAGGGCGCGGTGGACCGTCGATTTCAGTGGGTTCCGGCAACCGGTGTGATCAGCTCCATATACCGCCGAACGTGATCATGCTTCCCCCACGCCCCGCCCCGGAGGTACCACCCATGTCCCAGAGAAGGCGCAGGTCCTTGGCGCTCCTGACCTCGGGAGTCCTCGCACTGCCGCTGCTCACGGGCTGCGGCGCGGGTGACGACGAGGGCGGTGCGGCCGCCGCAGGACAGGACATCGCCGCCACCGCCCGCGACAAGGTCGCCGACGGGGGTGTGCTGCGCTGGGCGGTGGACACCCTCCCGGACACCCTGAACATCTTCCAGGCCGACGCGGACGCCACCACCTCCAGGATCGCCGGGGCCGTGCTGCCGCAGTTGTTCGTGATGGACGCCAAGGGGCGGCCGGTGGCCAATCCCGACTACCTGGAGAAGGCCGAGGTCGTCGAGCGGGAGCCCAAGCAGGTCGTCTTGTACAAGCTGAACCAGCAGGCGGTGTGGAGCGACGGGCGCGAGATCGGCGCGCCCGACTTCGTGGCTCAGTGGAGGGCCCTGAACGGCAAGGACTCGGCGTACTGGACGGCACGCAACGCCGGCTACGACCGGATCGAGAAGATCGAGAAGGGCAAGACCGACCTGGAGGTCAGGGTCACCTTCGGCAAGCCGTACGCCGACTGGCGCTCCCTGTTCACCCCGCTGTACCCCAAGCAGGTCACCGGCACCCCGGACGCTTTCAACGAGGGCGCCCGCGGCGCGCTGAAGGTCACCGCCGGACCCTTCGGCCTCGGGGCGATCGACAAGAAGACCGGCACCGCGGCGCTGACCCGCAATCCGCGCTGGTGGGGCCGGCCGGCCAAGCTGGACACGCTCGTCCTGACGGCGGTGCCGCGCGCCGAGCGCCCGTCGGCGCTGGCCGCCGGGAAGCTCGATCTGGCGGAGATCGACCGCGCCGGGGCCGACCGGATCGCCCTGGCCCGCCGTGACGCCTCCCGCAAGAGCGGCGCGGGCTCGGGCTCCGGCGGGGCCCCGGCCCACGGCCCCGGGGCCTCGCTGACCCCGGCGCAGGCCACGCTGTCGTGGGCGATCGCCTTCGGAACGGACGAGGACAAGGCCGCGGCGGAGAAGGTGAGCCGCGACAAGCACCTCGCCTCCGTGAAGCGGTACGCGGACGAGCAGGCGGCCCTGCGGACCTTCATCGTCCGCAAGTCCCTGGAGCCCGCCTACACGCAGCTCGCCATGAACGGGTCCTCCGGCCCGCTGGCGGACGAACGGGTGCGGCGCGCGGTGGCCCGGGCCCTGGACCGCAAGGCACTCGCCGAGAGCGTCCTGAAGCCGCTCGGCCTGCCCGCGAAGCCGGTCGGCAGCCACGTGGCGCTGGCCGGGCAGCAGGCGTACGCCGACAACAGCGAGGCGCTCGGCGGCCAGGACACCCAGGCGGCCCAGGCCCTCCTGGCGGACGCGGGCTGGCGCCGGGGCGGCAAGATCACCGAGCCGCCGGGCGCCAAGGCCGGCCCGCAGAGCGCGCCGCAGGACGACGGGAAGACCCCGTCGGGCCCGGGCACCGGAAACGACGGGCTCTACATCGTGGGCGAGGACGAGGCCAACGGCGATCCGCTCGCGAGCGCACCGCGCCAGCAGGCCGGTCCGGCGGGCAGGCCCGCCGCCCCCGACGGCGAGATCGTCGATGCCGACGCCTTCGCGCCGGGCAGCGGCGCGGACCGGACCTCCCCGGTACTGGCCCCCGCACCCTTCGGCGCCCAGCAGCAGGCCGCGCTCCTCGCCCAGGCCGCCCGGGCGGCGGCCGTCGACGACGGCAAGCGCAGCCCCGCCCGTGACGGCGACGCGGACGATCCCGCCAAGACGTCCCCGGCTCCGGCCAAGCAGGCCACCCGCACCTCCGGCGCCATGCTCGCCAAAGACGGCAAGCCGCTCACCCTGCGCTTCGTCCTCCCGGCCGGCCCCGGCTCGGAGTCCCTGCGCATGGTCGGCGAGCGGATCGCCGAGATGCTCCGGAAGCTCGGCGTGAACACCGAGACGACCAAGGTGGCCGACGAAAGCTTCTTCAAGGACCACATCGCCTCGGGCCAGTACGACCTGGCGCTCTACTCCTGGCCCGCGACCGCCTACCCGGCCACCGACGCCCGGCCCATCTTCGCGAAGCCGGAGCCGGCCGCGGACGGCTCGCTGCTCGTCGAACAGAACTACACCCGGGTCGGCACCGACCACATCGACCAGTTGTTCGACCAGGCCCTCGGGGAGCTGGACGAGGAGCAGTCCCGCGAGCTGATGCGCAAGGCGGATGCCCGGATCTGGGCCGCCGCCGGCTCCATCCCGCTCTACCAGCGCCCGGAGCTGGTCGCCGTGAAGCCGGGTGTGGTCAACGCAGGCGCCTTCGGCCTCGGCGCCCCCCGCTATCAGGACATCGGCTGGAAGAAGGCGTCGGCCGCGAAGGGCAAGAAGAAGTAGCGGGGGAGAAGAAGTGGTGACAAAGCGGTGCCTGTCAGGTTGACCGGGGGTCCGCAAGCTCAGATGTGACTCAAGTCCCTTGCCCGCCGGATGTCCGGCGGGCAAGGTCGTGCCATACCCATTGACCCGGCCTGACCCGCATGAATACCGGCTGGATGGGCGGTCGAGCCACCCCACCCCGCACTCGGTCGCACTCATTCGTCCGGCCTCTTGACAGACCCCCCGGCAGGCGGTTCCCGCTGCGCGACGTACCATGGGGTAAGGCCGTGGCAGGTTTTCGCCCGGTCGAGGCGCGCGTGCCGGACCGTACGCGACGCCATCCACGATCCCGGGAGAAGCGCCGAAGTGCCCACGCGCCACGACATCCGTAACGTCGCCATCGTCGCCCACGTCGACCATGGCAAGACGACCATCGTCGATGCCATGCTCAAGCAGGCCGGTGCCTTCGCCGCCCACCAGCACCTCGACGACCGCATGATGGACTCGAACGACCTGGAGCGTGAGAAGGGCATCACGATCCTCGCCAAGAACACGGCGGTGAAGTATCACCCCAAGGACGGCGGGGCCCCTATCACGATCAACATCATCGACACCCCCGGCCACGCCGACTTCGGTGGTGAGGTCGAGCGCGGTCTGTCGATGGTGGACGCCGTCGTTCTGCTGGTGGACGCCTCCGAGGGTCCGCTGCCCCAGACCCGCTTCGTCCTGCGCAAGGCCCTGCAGGCGAAGATGCCGGTCATCCTCTGCATCAACAAGACCGACCGCCCGGACTCCCGGATCGACGAGGTCGTCAACGAGACGTACGACCTCTTCCTGGACCTGGACGCGGACGAGGACCAGATCGAATTCCCGATCGTCTACGCCTGCGGCCGTGACGGCGTCGCCTCGCTGACCAAGCCGGAGGACGGCACCGTCCCCGCCGACAGCGACAGCCTGGAGCCGTTCTTCTCCACCATCCTGGAGCACGTCCCGGCCCCGGTGTACGACGAGGAGGCCCCCCTCCAGGCCCACGTCACCAACCTGGACGCCGACAACTTCCTCGGCCGCATCGCGCTCGTTCGCGTCGAGCAGGGTGAGCTGCGCAAGGGCCAGACCGTCGCGTGGATCAAGCGTGACGGCTCGATCTCCAACGTCCGCATCACCGAGCTGATGATGACCGAGGCGCTCACCCGCAAGCCGGCCGAGGTGGCGGGCCCGGGTGACATCTGCGCGGTCGCCGGTTTCCCCGAGATCATGATCGGCGAGACCCTGGCCGACCCGGAGAACCCGATCGCGCTTCCGCTGATCTCGGTGGACGAGCCGGCGATCTCCATGACCATCGGCACGAACACCTCCCCGATGGTCGGCCGCGGCGGCAGCGGCAAGGGCGCGGACGCCAAGTCCGCGGTCAAGGACCGCAAGGTCACCGCCCGCCAGGTCAAGGACCGTCTGGACCGCGAGCTGGTCGGCAACGTCTCGCTCCGCGTCCTCGACACCGAGCGCCCGGACGCCTGGGAGGTCCAGGGCCGTGGTGAGCTCGCGCTCGCCATCCTGGTCGAGCAGATGCGCCGTGAGGGCTTCGAGCTCACGATCGGCAAGCCGCAGGTCGTCACGCAGGAGATCGACGGCAAGGTGCACGAGCCGGTCGAGCGCATGACCATCGACGTCCCCGAGGAGCACATGGGCGCGGTCACGCAGCTCATGGGCGTCCGCAAGGGCCGCATGGACAACATGTCGAACCACGGCTCCGGCTGGGTGCGCATGGAGTTCGTCGTCCCGTCCCGCGGCCTCATCGGCTTCCGCACGGAGTTCCTGACGGGCACGCGCGGCACCGGTATCGCCCACTCGATCCACGAGGGCCACGAGCCGTGGTTCGGTCCGCTGGTGACCCGTAACAACGGTTCCCTGGTCGCCGACCGCGCCGGCTCGGTCACGCCGTTCGCGATGATCAACCTGCAGGAGCGCGGTGTCCTGTTCACCGACCCCGGCACCGAGGTGTACGAGGGCATGATCGTCGGCGAGAACTCGCGCTCCGACGACATGGACGTGAACATCACCAAGGAGAAGAAGCTCACCAACATGCGTGCGGCTTCCGCGGACAACACGGAGAACGTGATCCCGCCGCGCAAGCTCTCCCTGGAGCAGTCCCTGGAGTTCTGCCGCGACGACGAGTGCGTCGAGGTGACCCCGGAGGCCGTGCGCATCCGCAAGGTCGTCCTGGACCAGAAGGAGCGCTCGCGCACCGCGTCGCGCGCCAAGTCCGCCAAGTAAGTAATGGCTTTGGGGCCCTCCAGCCCGGGTTCTGCCCGGGCTGGAGG
>NZ_JBSGZI010000068.1:0-43738 GCF_053610945.1 Streptomyces sp. NPDC054849 | reverse complement strand
GCGCCGGCGCGGCGGGCCGGCGCCCTCCGCCGGGGGGTGAGGCGGCCGTCACCGTGCCGCAGACACAGCGTCGCTCCGTACGACCCGGGTTGGCGGGCCGCGGTCAAACCTCCGCGTCCAACGTGGTCACGGAGTGGGTCCGCGGCGTGTCTGCAGCCGTCGGCGGTCGGTCCGGCCGACGGCGTCCGCGTCGGTCAGCGGGTGCGGAGACTGCTGGTGTACACGTCCGTACGGTTGTGTGGTGCGTCGGAGTTGGTTTCGGTGAGCACCGCCCGCACTCCCTTGCCGTCTGCGACCAGGCCTTGGTAGTCAGTCGTAGACCCGTGAGATCCGTCGTTCGGTCCGGAGCTCCGGGTTTCCGTGCGGCAGTGTGGCCAGCTGGTAGGCGGTGGGCACGGTGGTGGTGTTGCCGGGCTTGAGGAAGCGCAGGTCGTAGTAGGTGAGCGCGACCGTGCCCCGCTCGTCGACCGCGATGGACGGGGAGAAGGCCGGCACGTCCTCAGGGCTGATCAGCTCAGGGGTCCCCCAGGTACGTCCGCCGTCGGTGGAGCGCACGAGCTGGGCGGAGTCGAACCTGCAGCCGGAGAAGTCCGAGCCCTCGTAGGCCATGTACAGCGTGCCTGACTTGGGGTCGACGGCCGGGCTGGGCAGGGTGGCCGCCGCAGCAGTCTGGTGGGGTCGTTCGGGTCGACCTCCGGTACGGAGGTGTCGCGGGCCACGGTGGCCGGGGCGCTCCAGGTTTCTCCGGCGTCGGTGGAGGTGACCACGTCGTGGTGGGTTTCGGTGACGGTGCTCAGGTCGTCGGGGAGGGTGGTCAACTGGACCGCTCAGCGATGGCCTAGGGGTCAGCCGATGCGGACGGTGATCTCGGGAAGGGGTATGTCGGAAAGGTTCAGCTGGATCCCGGTCAGGGTCAGGTAGGTCTGCGAGTCGGTCAAGGCGGAGGTGGTGGACGGCGCCTGGGTCTTCCCGCGCGTGCTCACCAGCAGGTACCAGCCCCCGCGCTTGTAGCTGCGGGAGGCGTCGGGGCGGTCGCCGTTCGGGTTCAGCGTCCAGCCCTGGCGCTCCAGGTCGGCGCAGATCGCGTTCATCTCCGACTGTGCGGCGGTCTTCTCGCGGACGGCCATCCAACCCGTCCTGTTCGAGTGGGCGCCGGCCGCGACGGTCGGGCGGCCCTGCGCCGGGTCGAGGCCCGCCGCGCTGACCGCGGTCCGGATCACCTCGTCCACGGCGTCCCGCGTGAGGGGCGGTGACGTGGACTCCGGTGTGGGCGCCGGCGTGGATGGGGACGGCGTGGGCGCGGGCGCGCCCAGGTGGATGCGCCCGTCGTCGTCTATCTGGACGTGGTTGGGCAGGACCACGGCGGCCAGACTCACGATCAAGGTCGCGGCCAGCCCGATCCAGACCCTCTTCAACAGCGCGTTCAACGCGAAACTCCCCCCGAGTGATCAATCAGAGGGAGTCTCACACATACTGCGCGGGGCCCGGCAGCCATTACCCGTCCTGTGCGGTCAGGAGCAGCACCAGGGCCTTGGAGCGGGTGGTGGTGCCGAGCGCGGTGGCCACCGCTTCGGCGGACATGCCGTCGTCGCGCAGCACGCCGGCGGTCTCCCGGCCGGCCCGGGGGGATCCGCTCCTGCACGCCGGCGGCGCGCAGCGCGGCCCACGGGGCGTCCGCGGTCGTGGTGGTCAGCTGCTCGGTGATCTCGGCCACGAGCGCGGGCAGCCGTTCGGGCAGCGGCAGGGCCGCAGCGCGGACGACGGGCAGGTGCGCGGTCCAGTCCGCGGGTGGTCCCGCGAGGTCGACGTCCGCTTCATACAGGGACTGATCGTGTTTCAGTCCAGGGGGTACTGGGCGGCGCTGCGCCATCCGCATGTGCACACCGCTCGGAGGGCCTCGGCGCGCGGGCGGCCGCGCCGGCCGTCGTAGGCCGACCAGTGGCTGGTCGGCGGCACGTCAGGACCGCTCCCGACAACGAAGTACACCGGGCCCGGTTTGCTGCCGCCGACAAGGACGCCCGGACACGCCCGCATGCGCGTTTCCGAAGTCCACCGTCCACCATTCCCAGTCCCAGTTCCAGTTCCAGTCCCCGAGCACACCGCCCTCTCCCAACGTCAACTGTCCACGGGCCGGCCGGATCCCGCCCCGCCCCTGCCCCGCCCACATCCCGGCGGCGCGAACAGCCAGTGACGTTGGACGTGCCTGCCCGAGCAGGGAACGTGTCACCCGACAGGTGCCTCGACCCCGCCCTCCGCGGCGGCGTGAGCAGGATTGCCGTCAACCGAAGGTGCCTCGTCCTTGTCACCTTGAGATTGTTTGTGGTCGTGACCTCGACACAGACAGCCCAGGGAGACGAGTTGATCACGGAGTACCAGCAGAAGCTGCGCGAGCGCTACGGGGTCTGCTCGGCATCGGCTTCGCCGTCCATCCCGACAGCGGGCACGACCTCGTCATGGTCGTGTCCAGCGACGGCCATGGACTCTTCGACGCGGTCACCGGCGAGAAGGTCGCGCGCGACCGGGACCCGGACCCCGACACCAGCACTCCGGACGCGTCGCCGGAGCTCACCTGCCCCGGGCTCGGCCCGATCGAGGGCACGCCGGTGCGTGTCGCCGGGCTCTTCGGCGGCGGCCTGCACAGCACCACACCAGACGGCTGGACCCTGGACGTCGTCAGCCCCGAGTGGCCCCACGACCGCGTCATCCTCTCCGCCGACGGCGGGTCCCACAAAGGCGCGGCGGGAGGGACGTGGTGGCACGTCTTCCACTCCGAGTACTCACAACTCCGCGCAGCCGGGTTCTCTCCCTCCGGCCTGACCCTGGCGGTCGCCACCACCCTCTGGACCCGACCTGAGCTGCACTTTGACGACTGAGCCGACAGCAGGTTCAGCGGGACAGCGGGAGCCGGAGAGAGCACACCCGTGAGGGTTAAATCCAGCACCCGGGTGGGTTAATTCTGCTAGGGTTCGGCTGGAGGTGGGCCATGCCGAGTCAGGAAGAGCTGTTCGATGCGGTGGACGCGCTGCTGGAGGGCGAGCCGCGGTTGCCGTCTCCGGCGGAGCGGGCGCGGCTGCGTGAGGCGGCCGGTGTCACGCAGGCCCGGCTCGCGGCCGCGTTGAAGTCGACGCCGCAGACGGTGAAGAACTGGGAGAACGGCCGCTCCGAACCGCGCCCGCCGCGCCTGCAGGCCTATGTTCGCCTGCTGGACGGCTGGGCCGAGCGGTACCCCGCGCCGGCCGCCACGGACGCCACCGAGTCCACGCCCGAATCCGCGCCCGCTCCGGCTGCGGTTCCCAAGGCGTCCAGCGGCCCCGTGGAGCAACCCACCCAGCCGGCCACCGCCGCTGCACCCCATCCGGTCGTCAAGGCGCCGGTGGCGGCGGCCGGGCCGCTAGCAACGTCGCGCCGCCCGGCGAGGAAAGCCGCCCCGTCGGCGGCCGTCGACCCGCGGTTCCCGCACGGTCCCCTCGTGGTCCTCGACGGTGAGGGGAGCGCGTACGGCGTGGACGGGATCGTGCTGGACTGCCCGGCCACGACGGTTGCGCAGGTGGTGGAGTGGACGTTGAAGGAGTCCGGGCTCGGTGCGCCGCGCCTGAATCGCAACGGCAAGGACTCCGATCCGCTGGTCGTGCTGACCGCGGCGGCCGCCGTACGGCTGGGTCTGCCCGAGCGGCTGGAGGGCCACGAGCAGCGCCGCTCCCTGCGTCTGCCCGAGGACCACCCGGTCGTCAAGCAGCTCGCGAAGGCGAAGTGGAAGCTCACCAAGCGCGGCTTCGGGCCGTGGGCTCGCATCTACCGGTCGGCGCAGGCCGGGCAGCGTCAGTGCGTGCAGCTCGCGGTCCTGTCGTGGGACGCGCTCGATGCCCGGTCCTGGCCCGGCGTCGCCGGCATGGAGCCGGCCGAGGTCGCCCGCGTGCTGGGGACCTACGCGGCCCGGGTCATCACCCCGCGCGGCTCCACCGCCACCTCCGGGCTGGAGTTGATGACCGCGCTGCGGCCGCCGACCCGCGCCGTGAAGAACGAGACCACCGGCGAGTGGGAGCCCGCCTACAACCCCGGCTCGCTCGGCAGTGAGCCGATGGACCCCGCCCCGCCGGAGGCGCCCGCCGAACACCCGGTCGCGCAGGGATGGACCGGCGGCTTCCTCGACGAGGAGGCCTACCAGTGGGTGCGCGACGTCGACCTGCTCACCGACGAGGAGTGCCTGCTGCCGTACGCGGTCGGTCTGGATCTGAACACCGCGTTCCTCGCTGCGGCCGCGCGTCTGGTCGTCGGGCTGTCCGGGCCCGACCACTTCCACGCGCCGAAGTTCAACAAGAAGATCCCCGGCTCCTGGCTGGTCGACCTGTCCGGGGTCGAGCTGGACCCGCGGCTGCCGTCGCCGTTCACGCCGTCCGGGCAGCGGCCCGAGGGGCCGGCCTGGTATCAGACGCACACCGTCGCCTACGCCCAGGAACTCGGTTACGACGTCGCCCCGCTCGAGGCGTTCCTGCGCAGGGAGACCGGCGCCTATCTGGATCCGTGGCACGACCGGCTCAAGACCGCCTACACCGACACCCTCGCCGACCTCGGCGTGAGCGCCGAGCTGGACGACCGGCGGTTCCTCGCCGCGATGGAGCACCACAAGCAGGTCGACCCGGGGATGGCGGCCGTGCTGGCCGCGATCAAGGCGACGGTCAAGGGCGGCATCGGCAAGCTCCGCGAACGCCCGCAGGGACGCCATTACCGGGACGGGGAGCGGTGGCCGGCGCTGGAACGGCCGACCTGGCGGCCCGACATCCGGGCCGCGGTCATCTCCAAGGCGCGGGTCAACATGCACCGCAAGATGGCCAACACGGCGAGAGCGACCGGCCGGTACCCGCTCGGCGTGCTGTCCGACTGCGTGGTCTACGCCAGCCCCGGCCCGAGCCCGCTCGACTTCCTGCCGTACACCACCTCCGGCAAGCCCCTCCCCGGAGCCTTCCGCCTCGGAACAACGCCGGGCCTCGCAAAGGTCGAAGGTGTCCAGGAGATGGCGTGGGCCGTCGACCTCATGGAGAAGGGCCTGAACCCCGCCCGCCACATCAAGGGCGGCGACGCCGTCCTGGACGAAGGAGAGTAGGCCGTGGGGGACATCGACGACGCTCTGGAGCGCGCGGACCGGGAAGTCTTCACGCGGGAGCCGCCCAAGACACTGAGGGCGCGCATCAACTTCCTGATGGGCAGGCTGAAGACCACCAGGGCCGTGGCCGCCGAGCTCGGTGTCAGCCAGCGGTCCGTCGAGCGCTACCGCACCGGCGACCGCAAAACCCCGCCGAAGGAGATCACCGACCGGATCGACGCGGCCGTGCGGGCCCGCTGGCAGCCCGTGGTCCGCCGGCGCCGACGGCAGCAGGCCGCCGCCCGCACCGGCATCACCGTCGAGACCCGGGCCCGGTTCGGGTACACCGCACCCATCGGCACCACCGACGACGGCCGCATCCGGCGGCTGACCGTGCATCTCCCGCCGGCCTACGCACAGCGCCTCTTCGACGCCCAGCAGCAGGGTGCCCCGGACCGGCAGCTGCGCGGGATCGTCGCCGAAGGGCTGCAGGAGGTGTACTTCAAGGACGGCGGTACTCGCGCCGACCAGCTCGAAGTCGAATTCACGGACATCGACTACATCGACGTGTCGTTCTGAGGGGAGGGGCCGGCCCGGCGGTACTGCCCCCAAGGAATGGGCACCGGGCAGGCCTGACCCGCGTACGCCATATCGGCACGGGCTGCAGCGACTCTCACCGCGCCTCGCCCGGTGTCCCGGCCACCTTGTGGCACCGAGCAGGACGGCACTGGGCGCAACCGCGGATCAGGAGCCGGACCGCATCGTTGTACCGGGCATGATGAAGTGCCCGTCCGAGCTGCCGCCGGGCTCGCTGGTCGTCATCGGCGCCGGGGGCGTCAAGCACCAACTCCAACTCGACGAACCTTGGCCGGCCCTGGAGGACGAGGAGGAGGGGGAGGGAGTCGGCGTCCCGGAGCCGGGTGAGGCGTACGGCGGTTTCGTCTGTCCGTAGATGGCGTAGGTGGCGCAGGTGGCGATCCATTGGGCGTCGCCGAGGGGGTGGCGGCCAGAAGCCGGGGTGGGCGAGGACGGCGTCGTGAAGTAGCCCGGCCGGCTGTTGGCGGGTGTAGGCCGCGGTGCTCGCGCAGACGGCGCTCTCGGCGGTCGCGGAGGCGATGGCCTCGGTGTCGTGGGTGAGAGGGGCCGGCATGAGGCCAGGGCGGCTGTCTCCCCGGCGATCTGCTTCGTTCTGCAGCGGCGACAGCCGGTCGGGCGGGCGCTCACGTCACCAGGTGCAGGGACGTTTCCGCGATGCCCAGCCGTACGCTCTGGCCCCAGGTCAGTTCCAGGGCGTCGCTCTCCATTCCGTCGCCGAAGACCACGAGCCGGTCCGACTCCACGGTCAGCTGCAGCCCCTGCCCCCTCGCCAGCTCACCGGCGACCTTCGTCGTTCCGGTCGTGGGGGAGGGCCAGGCCTCGCGCACGAACCACAGGAGCCGTTGGTCGCAGGGTGCGGGCAGCCTCGCGGGGCTGGCGCGCTCCAGCCACAGGGAATGCAGCCAGCCGGTGGCGCCCGTGCCGGTGCCCACCAGCACCCCGGAGGATGCCTGGGCCTCGCCCTGGTCTTTCTCGCCGTCGGAGCCCAGGCGGTAGCGGGCCGTCTGGTGACCGGGCGAGCCCAGGTAGATCTCGTTCAGCGCGAGAAGGCGCTGGGTGTCGTCGGCGACGGCCTCGACCATGGTCAGCTCCTCTGCCCGGCCACCGGCGGCGGTCGCCGCACGCAGCAGGGCGGCCGCGTCGTCGCAGCGGTGACGGACCAGGACCCCGGGGTTGCGCCCCGGGTCGGTGTCGATGCCCACCACCGGCTGTCCGCGCAGATACTTCGCGGTGTTGGCGACCAGGCCGTCCTGGCCGACGACGACCACCACGTCCTCCGGGGCGAACAGGAAGCGGTCCAGGTCCGCGCGCTCCACCCGGGAGCTGCGCCAGGTGAGCGGCACCGCCGCCGCCACCTCCCGCAGCGCCTTGCGCGTGCGCTCGTGGCGGCGGACCACCTCGTCGATCGACCGGCCCCTGCTGGAAAGGAAGAACGCGGCCTGCCCGTGCGTCCCGTGCCGGGCGAGGAGTTCCTCGTACTCGGTCCTGCGGTGCACGAGCACGGCCCGCGGGGCCAGGCTCACGCGCCCGCGCCTCCTTCCGGACGTCCGAGCCTGGTGAGGAGCCCGGTGAGGACGTCAGGAGAGAGTGTGATGCTCTCGATCCGCGGCAGGTTCTCCGCCAGCCGGGTCGCCGCCAGGGCGTGCAGCGTGCCCGGGCCGGTTTCGTCGTGCACGCGCAGCCAGGCAGCCTGAACCTCGGCGCGCGCCGCGCCCGTCTCGCGCGCCGCCTCGGCGTCCGCGCGGGCCAGGCGGACCTTGCGGGCCGCCTCGGTCTCGGTCCGTATGCCGTCCGCCGCCGCCTTCTCCTCGGCCTCGCGGCGGGAGTTGGTGCCGCGCTGGTCGATCAGCTGCTCCTCGCGTCGCGCCAGTTCGATCTGACTGGCCAGTTCGTTCTCGGCGATGGCACGCTCACGCTCGACGGCGACGGCACGCCGTTCGTAGGTGGCCCGGTCGGCCTCCTGCTGGATCTGCTCGCGGGCCGGGGTGCGCAGGGCGCGCTCCACCTCGGCCTCGGGGCGGATCGCCACGACCCGCACGGTCACCACGTCGATGCCGGTGGCCGGGAGCCTGGGCTCGGCGGCGAGACCGGCGGCGACGCTCCCCCGGACGGAGGCGACGCCGTCCACCAAGGCGACGGCCAGCGGAGTCCGGGCCAGTACGTCCAGCGTGTGCTGCTGCGCGGTCTCGGTGAGGAGAGTGGCGATCTGCTCCAGGGGGGCGCCGCGCCAGCTCCCGGTGTCCGGGTCGACGGAGAAGTCGAGTCGGTCCGCGGCCTGGGCCGGGTCGCTGATCCGGTAGGTGACGGTGGCCTGGACGGCGACGTCCTGGAAGTCGGAGGTGCGGGCGTGGAACGCCATGGCCAGCTCCCGGTCGTCGACCGGCACTTCGGAAAGCGCCGCCGACAGCGACCGGTACCAGAAGCTGAGCCCCCGCCCGTCGTGGGCGAGTCGGCCGCGCTTGTGGTGGCGGATGTGGGCGGTGGGCGCGGAGCGCAGATGACGCCATCCGAAGCGCCGGGTGATGTCGGCCATGGCGAACCCCCTTCATTTCGTCAGTGCGACGATAACGAGACACCTCCATATCGTCAAGGGGACGAAAAGAAGGCTGCCGAGGCGCCGCCCCTGCAGCCCGGTCCCGTCATCGGCAGCCTCGTCGACCGCCTCCGGCCGCCGCATCGACCGCTCCCGGTGCACCTTCGCCGGCGCCGAACGCCCCGCCGGGGCGCGGCACTCGAAGCAGGGAGAACGGCTTGCGGAAGGTGAAGGCCGCCTGACCGCCTGTTTTTTGAACCTGGCTCGGCCCGAGGGGTATGACGGGCCGCGTTCAGTGACGTGTCGGTCGACTGCGTGGACGCCGGGGCGGCGCACCGCTCCACGAGCGGATGGCGGCGTGGCGATCGCACTGACCAGGTGCTTTGGCACGGAAGGTTGCGGCTGATGAGTTACTGCCTGCGTGCTCGGTGCAGCTGCGCGGTACAGGTGATCGAACGTCGATGAAGCGGGGAATGTCATGCTGCTGGAGAACAAGACCGCGATCGTCTACGGCGGCGCTGGAGCGATTGGCTCCGCCGTCGCCCGGGTCTTCGCCGGCGAAGGCGCCACGGTCCACGTGGTCGGGCGCACCCACGCACCTCTGGCGGATCTCGCCCGCACCATCGCCGAATCCGGGGGCCGTGTAGAGGTCGCCACGCTCGACGCGACGGACCGCGCCGCGGTCGAGCAGCACGCCGACGCCGTCGCCCGGCACTCCGTGGGGATCGATGTCGCCTTCAACGCCACCTCCAACGACGACCTGCAAGGCACCCCGCTGGTCGACATGGCCGACGAAGACGTGCTGCGCCCCGTCACCAAGGCGGTCACCACCCACTTGACTGTGGCCACCGCCGTCGCCCGCCATATGATCCCCCGCCGCACCGGAGTGATCCTGGCCATGGGCGGCGGCCGAGAAGCCATCCCCGGCCTCGGCGGCTCCCACGTCGCCTGGTCCGCCCTGTCCGGTCTGTGCCGCCAGCTCGCCGGCGAACTCGGCCCGCACGGCATCCGGGTAGCCTGGCTGCTCTCTCCCGGCTCGCCCGATCCATCCAGCCCGCCCGAGGACGACCCCGAGGCGAACGCAACTCTGCTCCACCGCCGGCCCCGTCTCGAAGACGTCGCCTACGCCGCAGCCTTCCTCGCCTCCGACCGCGCACCGACCATGACCGCCACAGAGGTCAACATCACCGGCGGCGCCGTCGTCGACTGAACGCACTCGCCGAGCCGTCCCCCGCCCCGCGTACACCGGGCGCATGCCGCCGTCCGCGCGGTCATCCGGCATCGCGACCCGCGTACCCGACGAGGACGCCGTCATCGTCGTGGCGCTCCCGTCGACGTAGGCCCGCGACGCGGAGCCGGTCGAGGAAGTCGGCATGGGCCTGAGCGAGTGCGGCGGCCTGGCGAAGGGTGCGCTGCAGCGACTCCGCACCGGCACCGCGCCTCCGCGGACGGCGACAGCCACTCGGGCCGACCGGGCCGCGCGCCCGCCCCCGACGAGCCGCGCGCACGGACGCCGGACCTCGGTCCAGTGGGTGGTGGGGCGGCCCGGCACTACTGCCGCCAGAGCGCTCTGGTCACCGGGCCTCGCCCGCGCACGCCCTATCGGCGCGGACTGCGCCCGACCATAGCCGCGGCCGGCCGTCGCCCCGCATCACAAGCACAGCGTTCGGCATCCTGTGTGACATGCGCGGGCGAGGGTTGACCCCCGGCGCTGACACCGCCACCACCGCAGCCTGCCCGCCCCTCTCGCATCCCCCGCACCGTACGCCGGCAGCCGGCCCGGTTTCGCAGCGGCCGAGGACGAGGAACTGGAACCGGATGTGCGGCTGGTGATGGTCTCGCGGGAGTGGATCGGCGTTCGTGGTTGCCGCAGACGTGAGAACAGGCCTTACAGGGCGCAGTGCAGCTTCGCCATGGCCGGCTCCGGCGCCGATGGGACAAGTACCAGTACGCCAGAACCGCTTACGTACGTACATTCGGAGAAATGGCAGAAGTGGCTGTTACGAGGACTTGAACCCGTTCGGCGCAGGGACTGCGGGTGACAAAGAAGCCGGGCGACCGCGGGGCGGGACGCTGCGGGCCATGGCCCTCCTGGGCATGCATCGGACCAGCCCACCCGAGGGTCAACGCGGCCTTGACGCATGCCCCTTACAAGGGAGGGTTACTGACTTGTCCGGATTGGGCAACACGGGACGTTTTCATTGCTTTCGGGCGTGATTTGGCGCCAGAGTGTGGCTCCTCGGCAGGACGCCGGGAACTGTTCGGAGCCAGCCCGGCGTGCACGAGGCCGGGCCAGGTTGACCGTTGAAGGAGCCATCCGCATGTCTGCTTCTCTCGCCACCCGCCGCACTCTCGCCGGCCTCCTGGCCGTCGGCGCCCTGATCGGCGCCGCGGCGGTGCCGGCCGCCGCCGACGACCACCGGCGCGACCACCGCGGCCCGCATTCCTCCATCGTCATCGGTGACGTCGAGAACGCCAGCCGCGGGCGCGACAACCGCGCCCTGAACAGCGAATGGGTCGAGGTGAAGAACACCGGCCGACACAGCGTCGACCTGCGCGGCTTCACCCTCACCGACAAGCAGGGCAACCGCTACCGCTTCCACGGCTTGCGCCTCGACGGACGCTCCAGCGTCAAGGTCCACACCGGCCAGGGCCGCGACACCCGCCGCGACGTCTACCAGGACCGCCGCCACCAGATCTGGGACGAGCGCGACACCGCCACCCTCCGCGACAACCGCGGCAACGTCATCGACACCGAGTCCTGGGGCCGCCGCGGACGCCACCACGGCCGCTAGCCCACTTCGGCAGCCATACCCATACCCGCAGAGACCGGGAGCTGCCACCAGCTGAACCCAACGGCGTGCCACGGCAACCCAGCCGCGGCACGCCGCACCCATGACAGGCACCGGCACCCGACTCCGTACACGATCCGCCAGCGGAACCGTGCGGCCAATGGCGCAGGCAGAGCCCCGTGGACGTTGGTCAAGCGGCCCGTGAAGCAAGGGGCCCCGACAGCGGGCAGCCGATCCTTCAGGGCTTCACCCGGGGTCGGCGTCGGGTGGGGGTCGGAGCCGGGCTGGATCCTGGCGACCGGGGCGGTGACCGGCGACGTGCGACGTCGGCCGACCCGCCCGCAGTCGGCAGCGCCACGGTGCTGGGAGCAGCCCTTCAGGTGCGGCTCCCGGCAGTCTCCATCCCCGCCTGCTCATCTGGCCGATGACCGCTTCGGTGGTGTCGCCTCCTCTGATCCTGGTCCAGCCGCGGTATCCGGGCAGGCAGGTCCTGGATCATCGCTCCGCGGCGGGTCTGGAGCGTCAGCCGGCCATGCAGTGAGTCAGGAGGATCAGGCGCGCACCGTGTACCAAGCACCGAGACCGCTGCATCCGCGTGCGTCATAGGTGGTGCTGCGGTAGCCCGCCGGGATGGGCGAGTAGGGGCAGGTCCAGATGCCGTTGCGGACGAGCTGGTGGAACCAGGCGCCGATGCCGCTGCAACCGTTGCGGTCGTAGCCGGTGGTCACGTACCCCGCCACGATCGGCGAGCCCGCGCAGGTCCAGATTCCGTCACGCGCGAGTCGGTGGAACCACGCGCCGATGCCGCTGCAGCCGTTGCGGTCGTAGCTGGTGATGACGTACCCGGTCACGATCGGCGAGCCGCTGCAGGTCCAGATTCCGTCGCGGGCCGGGACCTGGAGCCAGGAGCCCGCGCCGTTACAGCCGTTGCGGTCGAAGGCGCTGATGACATAGCCGGCCGGAACGGGTGTTCCGGGGCAGGTCCAGCCGCCTGCTGCGGCCTGCGATTCGCTGGCCGCGGCGCTTGCCGTACCGGCGACGGTTCCGGCGAGGACGACAGTCACGAGGAGCGCGACTGCTCCTGCAATGGCGGTGGCCCTGTTCCGGAATGCCTTCAAGGCCGTCATCGTCGCGGAATTCCACGAACTGTGCACGCGGTGAAATATCCTGTTCAATTCACACCATCCCTATCGGCGCGCCACATTGATGTATCCCGAGGCCAAGAGAAACCGGCGACGGGACGAGGGTCACACTAGTTGTTCGCCGTGTGAAGGAAAGGTGCGAATACGGAAAAGAAAACAACTTGACCTGAAACCCACAGGGCAGCACGTCAGTACGTTGAGAAAACCTCGCGCGCCGCAGACCTGACGAGCTCGGTGTGTGCATGTGAGCTGGGCGAACGCACACGGATGGTGTGGGTCCAGGCGTACGGCTCGACGGCGACTTTCAGACGAGTGCACCGTCATGCCTGACGGTGCACCTGAGCACAGCACCGGCCTTCCGGCCGTCCGTGAATACCGTCGGCTTGCCTCCTCCTCGCCGAGGCCGAAGCCCCGCGCAGCCGCGCGCGGGGCAGCCCGGCCCCGGCGGCGCAGCCCGGCGAGCTCATCCGGCAGTTGGGCCTCATACAGCGCGCTGGGCTCCGACCTGCGCGTGTTCGGGGTGGAGGAGGTTCAGTGCTCGCAGAGGGAGAATTCTCGTTCGTAGAGCTGCTCGTTGTGTTCGTCGACGAAGAACTTGCGTTCCTGCATCAGTTGTTCGCGGTGGTTCTTGGCCTGTTCAAGCGTCATGGTCGAGGTGTCGGACCATGGTTGTTGCGGTGGCACATCGGATGTGGAGACGATGTTTTCCGACGGGTCGACCAGGAAGAAGGCAAGAATTTTGCGATATCCCGGGCGGGTGGGGTCCGCGAGACGGAATGGGCCGACGCGGTGTTGCAGGACGTTCGGGAACGCCAGGCAGCGGCCCGCCGGGGTCGATGCCGATCCCAGCATCTGGTTCAGTGCGTCTTCGTCCTCCAGGCCGTAGACCTCACGCAGGCCGTTGTCGTCGTTCTGTTCGTAGGACGGGTCGTCGAGTGCCGCCCGGAAACTCAGCCGGCTTTCGGTGAGGTTCTCGCTGTCCCAGTAGTAGATGCCGGTCGAAACGATCCGCTCGTTCATCATCCCCTCGACATGCCAGGAACCGCCGGGGTACTCGGGCTTGTCCGGGGTGAGATGAATGGTGGCGAGCTTGACGATGACCTGGAGACGGCGGCCGCGCAGGTCGACTCGGGCGGATTCTTCGGGCACCTCGGGCGGGGTGAAGGCCGGGGCGTCCGGGATGACCGGACAGCGGTTTTCCCACCAGTCGTCCTGGGCCTCTTCCCAGGAACGGAGGGCTTCTGCGTAGGCCCCGTCATCACTGTAGGAGGCTTTGTCAGGACGCTCCGGCTCCGAGTCGTACCACCCGTAAGGATCGGCCTCGATCCGCAGGGGCCGCGGATGGCGCAGATCGGTGAGCACGTTCTCCAGCAGCGGGCGAAAGCGCGCGAACACGTCGGGCAGGACGGAGGCCAGTTCGCGATTCGTCTCGGGGTGGACGTTGTTGACGTACGAGCGGAAGGTGACATCGCCGTCGTCACTGACGTCGACGTCCGTGGGGAGCCACTGGAATCGCTCCGAGAATTCGTACCTCGAATAGCGGTCCGTCGGGTTCTGCCAAGCCCGCTCGGGCGCACCGCTCACCTCTCTCACCAGGCAGAACAGTGAGGGATGAACCAGATCCAGTACCTGGCCGTCGGATCCGGGATGCCAGTCCTGTTCTGCTTCGGGGACCTGTTCCAGCACTCGAACCGCCTCGCGCAGCCGGGATCTGAGCTTGTCGTCGACCAGTGTGTCCGACTGCCATACCCCGTCGACGGCGGACACCTCGGCGCCGGTTCGTCCGTCCCGCAGGGCGGCGTAATGCAGGAGTTCGGCAAGCACGTAGCGTATCTGCGCTTCAGTGAGGCCCTGGGTGACTGCTTCTTGCGTCCACCTGGCGACGATGTCGGCATCGTGCATCTTGTCGAACCACCCCGGCTTCGCCCGAATGTGTGAGCTGCACTGCATCATCTGCAGTTCCCGCAGCGTTCGGGGTGTCGCGAACGCTATGGAACGGGAAGCGTGAAAGGGCAGCGGGAAGGCAGACAGGCCGGTCAATTCTCTTGGTCCTCTTGGTCGGTGTGCGGTGGCGGGAAGGATACTTCAGCAGACTGACACCGCAGCAGGGTCTCGGACCCCGTGCCGCTCGTCATCTTGCGTGCACGCCTCATTGCCCCGGCCTGCACCGACTGGGCCGGAGTGACGGCGGCCGCAGCCGCCTCAGGGCTGCCCGCGGATCCGGGGCCCGGGAGCACACGATGACGTCCCCCCGGGCCCCTTCTCCCGCCGATCTACGGGGTCCAGCCGCCCAGCCAGTGCGAGACCTCGTGGTATGCGGCCTGGGCGTCGGTCAGGTGGGGCCGGTCGGTGCTCTTCGGGCCGGCGCCCGGGCCGGTGTTCATGTACTCGGCGAAGCGGTCGTCCTTCCAGGCGAAGCCGCCCATGTCGCTCCAGGGCGTGCGCTTGATGGCGGCGCTGAGGTGGGAGTTGCGGACGGTGGCCTGGGGGTCGGCCGTCTTGTCGCCCCCGGGATGCCAGTTCCGGCCGAGGTGGAAGGAGGACGCGGCCACATCGCCGTTGACCGTGGAGCGGTTGATGAGGATGCCGTTGCGGCCGGCCGGGGTGCTCGGGGCGGTGATGTAGCCGGCCGAGGTACCGTTCCAGCGCTTCTTGAGGGTGATGACCGACTGGTCGATCACGGCGGTGGCACGGCCGAAGATGAAGTCGACGTTGCCGACGACGTAGGAGTTGGTGACGTAGACACGTCCGGGCTTGTCCGGCGCCGCGGTCTCCATCTCCAGGGTGTCCTGGTCACCGGTGACGATGACGCCGTCCAGCACGATCTTGTCCGCAGCCGTGAGCAGGGCGACCGCCTGATGGCCGTTCAGGGACTGGTTCGCGGCCTCGTCGAAGTCGTTGGAGACGCTGAGGTTGCGGAGCTGGGAGTCGTCCGACCGGACGGCGACCGTGGCGCTGCCCGGTGTGCCGTACGTGCCCGAACCGTCCGGCTTCCGCGTGCCGGCCGCGTTGCCGTACACGATCACCGTGTCCTTGCGGCTCGCGCCCGAGCCCTGGATGGTGATGTGCGGCTTGCTCGCCGGAACGTCCACCGTCTCGCGGTACGTGCCCGGCTTGACCGAGATGACCACGCGGGAGGGATTGCCGACGGGTACGGCATCCACCGCGGCCTGGACCGTCTTGTACGTGCCGGATCCGTCCTTGGCCACGGTGAGGGTGGTCGCGGCCGCGGCGGAGGGGGTCGTCGCCCTGCCGATGGCGGGGCGGGGGCCGGCGCCGGACTTCACCTTCGAGGGGACGTCGGCGGCCGCGTCGAGGGTGTAGCGGTAGTAGGTCGTGGGGTCGAAGGCCGTGCCACCGCTCTCGTTGCGGCCGGTGGTGTCCACGAACACATTGCCGCGCTGCACGAGAGCGGCCGTGCCGTCCTTGATGACCGGGTTGTTCATCCCCTCGAAGTAGCTGTTCTCCAGCACCATTTTCGTCCCGCCGCGCGCGTAGTTGCCGTAGGAGGAGGTGATGGCCGAGTCCGGGTCGTCCTGCAGGAAGTTGTTGTAGAGGTGTGCGTGCGCCACGTTGTCCGTCGAGGGGTTGCGCTGCTCGGTCTCGTGGAACCAGTTGTGGTGGATCGTGATGTCGGCGGTGACGTGGTCGCTCCAGCCGATGCCGAAGGCCTTGTTCTCGTTCTTCAGCTGGTTCCAGGACACCGTCAGGTATGTGGTGTCCTTGCGGCTGTCGATCAGTCCGTCGGCCATGTTCCGCAGGTTGTTGTGGTCGATCCACACGTGGTGGGCGCCGTCCATCTGGATGGCGTCCCAGTCGTGGTCCTTGTCGTTCCACGTGCCGGCGTAGGAGTCACGGATCGTCAGGTTTCTGATGATCACGTTGTGGACGCCCTGGCCGAGGAAGAACCCTCCGCCGACGATGTGTCCCGAGGTGCCTGCGCCCACGATGGTCTTGTCCGAGGCGACCTTGATCTCCTTGCCCTTGGGGTTCATGGTGATCGTGCCCGCCACGACGATGACGTACGGTTTTGGGGCGGTCGCGTACTTCTCCAGGTCGGCCAGGGTCTTCACGGTGACGATCGTGCCGTCCCGCCCGCCGTAGGTGCCGTTCTGTCCCAGCGCGTCGACCGAGGCGAAGCCGTCCGCGGCCTCACGGGCCCAGGCCGGGCCCGTGGTGGCGGCCGCGGCCTTCGGCCGGGCGTCCTCGCCGAACACTCCGAAGGCTCCGCCGTACGACATGCCCACTGCGGTGGCCGTGGCCAACGGGATGCCGGCGGTCAGGCCGAGTCTGCGCCTGCGGTGCCGTGCCCTGGGCTGCGTGGTTTCCATTGTTCACTGTCCTTGGGGGATGGCTGTGGGGTGTACACCGGCCAGTTGCCGCCGCAGGCGGAAAGGTTGCCGTGTGTCCGTGGCACGACGCCCGTTGCCGCCCGCCCGGTGCCCGCACGGAGGGCTCTCACCCCGCCCCGGGTCCGCCGCGGGGCGCCCCGTACTCTCCTTCCGATCCGCCGCCCATTGAAGAGAGTCCCCGTGCGTACCGCTCACCGTCTGACCGCCGCCGTCGCCGTCGCCTTCGCCGGTGTCGCGGCACTGGGGCTCACCGGATGCCTGCCCAAGCCGACCGAGGCGTCCTCCTTCCGTCCGGCCTCCGAGGTGCTGAACGAGTCCGTGACCGCACTGCGCGGCGCGTCCTCGTTCACCGTCAGCGGGAAGACGATGACCGAGGGCCTACCCACCCACGTGAACCTGTCGATCAGCAAGACCGGCGAATGCACGGGCACGATGTCGCTCCAGAGCGGCAACGCCAAAGTGATCCGCACCCGGGACCACGTGTTCTTCCAGAGCGACGAGGCCTTCGCCCGCGCCCACACGCAGGACCTGCCCGAGGAGGAGGCGGACCAGGCGTTCAAGAACGCCACACGCCTCTGGATACGCACGAAGACCTCGGACCCCGCTCTGAAGGGACTCGCCGCCCTGTGCGACAGGGACGGGATGCTCAAGGCGTTCTACGGCCTGGCGGGCGCGGAGAGGGGCGGGCCGGCCGAGGTCGACGGCCGGGAGGCGCTCACGATCACGGCGGGCAGGCACGTCTTCCTCGTGGCCGCCGAGGGCGAGCCGTACCTGCTCAAGGCGACCGCCGGCGGGCCGGAGGGCATCGATCTCGCCTACACCGCCATCAACCAGCCGGTCCAGGTGGACGTTCCGGCCGACAAGGACGTCTACGCCCCGGACGACATCGGCTGACGTGTACCCCGTCGCGCCCGCACCCCCCGGGTCCCGGGCCGTCGTCCGGGGCGTCTGCGGAAGCGTCCTCGCGGCCGCCGGTGGGCGGCTGAACCGGAGAGTCCCCGACCGCCTGCGGGTGCGTGTGCGGGCCTCGCCCAAGCCGCCGGCGGCTGCGGCTGGTACGGGGCCGAGGCCGTACCCCCGGCTGACTGCCACGTCGGTGTCGTCGCCTTCGCCGACGGCAAGGCGATGCGCAGCTGGTAGCGGGAGTGGCGGCGGTGGCCGCCCGTGGAGCGGGAGCGGAGCGGGGTGATCAGGCGGGCTTCGCCGCTGTCATCGCACCCTTGTGGAGCATACGGAGGGGCCCTGGTGCCATGTGGCACCAGGGCCCCGAAGGAACTGCTACACCATCTGCCGGCCCTGGTACTGCGCCGGCCTTCTGTTTCCACAGACCCGACTGATACGCGGTCGGGGGTGCGGGGATCGCGGTTGCTTGACCGGAGACCACCTCACTATCGATGTCCTGCGGTACCCGGACTCAGACTTCCGCCCGGGCGATCCTGATGGCGCCCAATTCCTCCGTTCTTCCCTCGGTGATCAATTACCTACCAGACGGGATTACTTGTACTGCCGGTACTGCTCTTACTGCTGTACTGCGAACCGCTTGTACTGCTCGTGACCTGGCCAAGCGCCACGCTTCCGGCAGCCAGCCCCGTCGCCCATCGTGCGTCTGCTCTGGCTTGGAACCCCACTGCCGAACTTCCCGGTGCGCGCGCCCGCAGCCGACGCCTTCACCGAGGTGCTGCTCACTGACTTCACTGCTGGGTACTGCGACTGCAGTTACCACGGGTACTGCCACTGCGTTACTGCGTACTGCGGTACTGCTTGCGGCGGCCCCTGATCACTGCGGGCCACCCGGTCCGGTCGCCAGTCCCGTCGCCGTCCTGCAAACGCTCTGGCTTCGAAACTCCGCCACCGCACCGTCCTGCGTACTGCAACTGCGGGTACTGCGTACTGCGGGTACTGCGCCCGGCAGTTCGTCTCTGCCGGGCCCTGCGGTCTCTCTGGGCTACGAGAGAAACCATAACCACGCCACCGCCCAATGTCTACTTCAGCCAGCATAGATTTCCGCGTGTTCGACAGTGAGGTAATCGACCTCGAACAGTGAGGCGGGCAGGCGCAAGCCGGTCATAGCCGGGTTGACCGCCGCAGGCCCGGGCACAAGCACCGGCAGGCCAGAACCGGGCCACGACGATCCAGAGACCAGGGTGACCTGATGGACACGATGAGCGTCGACGTCGCGCCCGCCGGCTCCGCGACATCCGTCGCCGGGGCACGCGAGAGCGCCCGGAACTTCCTCGACAGCCTCGTACGCCCGGTCGGGACCGCAGTCGCCGAGACCGTGTTCCTGGTCGTCTCGGAACTCGTGACCAACGCCCTGCGCCACGGCGGCGGCACCTGCACCCTGAACCTGACCGCGCACCGGGACGACATCGAGGTGGCCGTGCACGACCACAGCCGCGAGGCGCCGCGGATGCGCACCCCCGACCTGAACGGCGGCACCGGCGGCTTCGGCTGGCCCATGGTCAACCGTCTGGCCCGCGCCACCGCAGTCACCCGCCCGACACCCGTGGGCAAGACCGTCAGCGTTCTCCTCGCCCGGTAGCGCCAAGGCGGCCGACCGGCGACCGGCGACCTTCCCCAGGCCGGTCTCACCGGGCCGGCTCCGCTCTCCTGCGAAAGGGGGTCTGGCCGGCTGACCACAGCCACCCATAGGGTGACGGGGACGAGAGACCGTCATCGCGGTGACCGGTCCCCTCACCGGCCGCGTCCTCATCGGCAACGGCGACGGGTTTTGGGGGCCCAACGTCTCCTCCGCCACCGACTTTCTCGACTGGTACGAACGCTGGCTCAACCACATGGGCGCCGGACGCGACAACCGGGCTCTGGAACTCACTTCACCCCGGCTTCGCGCCCATCCGGACTGTCATCGCATGGCCCGGCTGATCTGACTCCCCGTAACGGCCACACGGAATGTGAGCCACAGCCACCACATCGGTGTGGGGTCGCGGCGCGGTGCCGGTGAGGTGCTCGGTGGGTGGGAGGTGTCTGCCGACGGGCTGGCGGAGGGTCCGGTCGGGAAGCCGTGCGGGGCACGGCAAGACCCCGGGGCAGGGGGCGTCCCGGGGTCAGGAGCCGCGGTCTCCGCAAGGGGGGAGCGGTGGTGCATCTGACGCGACGATATGGATAAACGATTCGCCGGGTCTTCGGTCACGGCCGTGCGGGGCCGCCCTGCACACGGCAGCGCTCCGGTGCGTTCGGCGGGTGCTTAAACCACTTACGCAGCACCGCCCGCGCCGTGCGCGAAGGGTGGGGCCGCGTTCGCTCTTGGACCGGGACCGGTCCGAGGGCGCCCGTGCCCCCTCTTCGCCGTGCCTTCTTCCAGCGCACCTCAGGCGTCTGCCGGACGGGGGTCAGCCTGTGAATCGTGCGCGGGAGCGAGCGGCCCGCCGCTTGGCGGCACGGCGTTCCTCCTCGCTCATGCCGCCGCACACACCGAGGTCCTGGCCTCCTTCGAGGGCCCACTGCAGGCAGTTGTCCCTGACCGGGCAACGGCGGCACACCGCCTTGGCCTCCTCGATCTGGAGGAGGGCCGGACCGCTGGAGCCCACGGGGAAGAAGAGATCGGGGTCTTCCCACCGACAGGCGGCCTCGTGGCGCCAGTTCATCGTCATTCCTCCATCCGGTTCGTCCGTATCCCTCTCCACCCTCCTGACCGCTGCCGGTGGCTCTATTCAGTGCCGGGGCTACCGCTTGCCTGTTCGTGCCGCTCCGGTGAGTGGCCTCGGCTGCGGTTTTCGCAGGCGCGCCCGGGAGGAGGTCGCGGTGAGCGGGCAGCGGTCGCAGCACCTGATCTGGCGCAGCAGCGCGGACACGCCGGGGCGGGGCTGAGGGGGCTGCGGGGTGGCATCCGGCAGGCTGAGCTGTCGAGCTTGAGGGGTTTGAAGCGCGGCACGGGGGCATCCCACAACGAGGCTCAGCCCTTTGCCGGACGACAGGAGGCAGCAGTGACCACCTACGTCATCACCGTGCCCGGGACGTTCCTGAAGGACGCCGACGATGCAGCACGCTCCCAGCTGGCGAGGAGGCTGGCTGCGCACCACACCGACTTGAGCGAGACCGAAGACGTGGAACTGCTCACGGTCCACGAGGGCGGAACCTTCTCCGTGCGGCTCGAAGTCGAGGCCTCGGACCGGGCCATGGCCGAGGACGACGCCGTCCGCCTGCTGGCCGGCGCCCTCGAGGAGCTGGGGTTCTCGGAGAAGGAGGCGCCCCTGGGACCGCCGGCGGTCACAGGTGTCGACGGTGAGTTCTGAGGCTCTTACAGCTCACGGCACGTGAGCGCCTGGCTCGGGCCGGATGGACCGGCCGGGTGGGGGCAGCAGCGGGACATGGCTGCTCTGCGAAAACTCGCCCGCCCCCTGCTCGCCGCTCCGTTCGTCACCGGCGGACTACACACCCTGCGCCGCCCCGAGGCCGTCGCGGAAGTCGCCCAACCCGTCGTGCGGGCCCTCGGGAAGCGGGTCCCGGACCTTGCCCGGGATCCGCTGCAGCTGGTGCGCGTCACCGGCACGATCCAGGCCGCGGCGGGTCTGCTGTTCGCGACGGGGCGTGTCCCGCGCCTGGCCGCGCTCACGCTCGCCGCCGCGCTGGTGCCGACCTCCCTTGCCGCACACGCCTTCTGGACGGTGGAGGACCCGGAGGAACGCGCGCGGCAGCGCGCTCACTTCCTGACCGACCTCTCCGCACTGGGCGGGCTTCTCATCGCCGCCGCGGACACCCACGGCAAGCCCTCGCTCGCCTACCGCTCCCGCCACGCACTCGACCGCCGGCACCCGGTGAAGGCCGTCCGCCGCCCCGTCGAAGCGGCCGCGGCGAGTACGGCCGGCCGCGCCAAGGCGGTCGCGGCTTCCCTCACCGGCTCCCGCTGATGAGGGGCCCAGCTGCCGGCGCAGCCCGGTCCCCCGGCCGGCAGCCGTACGGATCGCACGACCGCGGGTCCTGACCGCAAGCCGGTCCAGGACCCGACCGAACGACGAGGAGCACGACATGGCACACGCCCGTCGCACCGCCCGGCCGGTCTTCGCCGGCCCGCCGCGCCGGCCGGCCGCGCTCGGCCGGCGTCTGTGGACGCAGACACTGGCCGTCGTCGCCCGCAGCGCCCGCAACGCCTGCGGCGCCCGGCGGCGCCATGGCGCAGGTATCGCCGCCGTCTGCGTGAGCGCCGCCGAGCACCGCTCGTGCTCCGGCGGGGAGGGCGGGTCCGGGCCGGGTGTCACGGGCGGGCCGCGGTGCCGGGACACCTCCGCGGGCGCCGCCGGCCCTCGCGAGCGCGCCCACGAGGCGGTCGCGTCCCGTACCACCGGCCCCGACGACCTGGCCTCGCTCCTCGCCATGCTGGACCTGCGGGCCGGGCCGCAGGGGAACAAGGCCCGGCCCGAGGACGGGGGAGGCCGCCCGGGGCGCGACCGCACGTGACCACCGGCGTATCGTCCGGGACGCCGCCGACGCCGCGTTCGAGGCGACCCCGCCCCGGCGCGGGCTCCTGCGAGCAGCACCGGACGCTGCGCTGCCCCGCACGGCGACCGCCCGCGCCGGCCCGGCCGCTCGCGCAGGGAGTCTCGAATCGGCGACGGCCGGGCGCGCCGGCCCTGGCGCCGCGAGCGGGAGGCGGTGCTCGCCGCGATCGTCCGGCCGGGCGGACGCGGGCGGCGCCCGGTTCCCGGCCGACATGCCGCGCCTCTCTTCGCCCCCCGAATTCGCCGCCCGGGCAAGGGGAGAGATCCCGGGCAGGCCGTGACAGCCGGCAGCCGGACCGCCGCCGGGTACCCCTTCGGCCGGCGTGGCCGGGGAGCGGTCCCGTCGCAGCCTCTGGTGGCCGGCCCCCGCATCTGGTGTTCGGTGTCTTCTCGTACCGGCATCGCGTACGGCGTGGGGTCAGGCTGCGGGGCGGGGCGTCAACTCCGTGCCGCAGCCGGTGCAGTAGCGGGCGTCCGCCTCGATCGCGTGGCGGTGACACCGGCCGCACACCAGGTGCACCGGGCACGGCCGAGGCGCAGCGAGCGGGGTGGTCCGTCCGATGCTCATCCCCCGGCGCCTGCGGTGGACCGTCAGGACGATCAGTCCGTCGGGGCCGGCCAGCAGCGCCCGGGATGTGCCGCGCGGCAGCAGGCCGAGGAATCCGGGGGTCAGCTGAGACCGGCTGCCGTCAAGGGTGAGGGTGCCGCCGCCCGCGACGACGACCAGCATCACATCGACCTCGTCCTCGGTGTACGCCGCGCCGCCGGTCCCGGGCAGGTGGCGCACCAGGTTCGCGTCCAGCTGCCGGTCGATGCCCTCCAGCCGCCACAGCGCCCCGCTCTGCCCCTGCGCCACCGCCGCGACCAGACCCGCGACCGTCACGAACTCCGCCCCCCGTACAGCCTCCACTGCCGAACCCTCCGTGCCCGAGCCGAACCCTCACCACACCAGCATGATCGCCCACCCGGGCCTCTGCCGCGGAACGGGAAGCCCCGCAACCGGCGCGCCGAGGGGGTGAAGGCGGCCGCCCGCGGCTGCCGGGCCCGGCAGAGGGCGTTGGCCCTGGCCGCTGCCCCGGGGTGGGTGTTCAGCTGTCCGGGGGCCGCTTCCGGGGGTTGCGGACCGGCCGATGTAGCGCTTGCACTGCACCACGAGCTTTCGGCCGTCCGGCAGCCGGCCCGTCACGTCGGCGCCCGGGTCGTGCGCATCGCCCACGGGCCCCGGCGGACTCGGTGCTGCCGTCCCGGCGGCACCGAGTCCGCGACGTACTCCTCGAACGCGCGGTCATCCCCCAGACGGTCGCCTATCCCCCAGACCGCCTCCAGCGACCGTACGGCCTGGACTCGCGCCTGCTCCGCCAGCCGGACCCGCTCGGCCTCGGCCTCACGACGTGCGGCCCGCACCAGGGTTGGGGCCAGTCCCCCAGCCGCCAGGACGGCTGACACCACCCGCACCACCGTGCCCATGCCCATGCCCATGCCCATGCCCCGGGCCCTCCCCTGCGTCGCCTCGACCGGCTACGGCTCCCCCTCCGCGCCGCGCTCCATCCCTCCCTGCTCCGCCCGTCCGGGCCGCAAGCCCGCTCGCCTGAGGGCGATCTCGGACAGAGCGGCGACGACGTGCCGGTCGCCGCGGCGCCAGGCGTCTGCGAGGCCGCCCGGCGGGGTGGGGAGCGTGGAGAGGTCGCCCGGCGGGCCGGTGAGGGCGCGCAGGGCGAGCAGGTCGGCGCCTCCGGGTGCGTGGAGAAGACGTCGGAGGGTGGCGGTGCGGCGGATCCAGCGCAGGCGCGGGGGGAGCCACAGCAGGAGTACGAGGGCCACGGGCAGGACGATCAGGGCGAGGGTGGCCAGGGTGGCCACCTGGCTGATGATGTCCTGGAGCGACTGTCCTGCGTCGGCGAGCCCGGTGCCGGCGTCGGCCGCGGACTGGAACGGTTTCTTCAGGAGGTCGCCGGCGAGAGGCACCTTCGAGGCCGTCTCACTCGCGTCGTCGAGGGCGGTGGCGAGGCTTTCGCCGGAGCTCTCCATCTCACGTCCCGGCTCGGCCAGCAGCATGATCGCGCCGTGGACGGCCAGGGCGAACTTCACTGCGGCGGCGACCAGGACCACGGCGATCAGGTCCGCGACGACCTGGCGGTTGCGCCGTGCCGGGGTCTGGGCGTAGAGAAGCATCGGCTGTTCCTGTTCCGGTCAGGGCGTCGAGGAGGGGCCGACCCCGGCCACAGGTGGGCGGCGCCAACTGCGCGGGCCGGCCGGTTGCTCGACCGTACGTGGGACCCGGCCCTTCCACCGGTGTCCACGGGCACACGTCTGCGACACGTTGCCGGGTTGGCGCAGCGCCGGTGCCGCCGGCGGCCTCAACCTTCCCCGTGCGCTCAGGAAACAGTGACCGCGGCCGCCCCCCGTTCACCCGGGCCGGCGCGGACGGATGCGGGCGTGTCGGCGGTGTCCGGTGACACGTTCCGGGGCGACGCCGAGCACCCGGCCGGCGGTACCGCGGCGAGCAGTGCGCCCGTCCACGGCTCCGCCCAGGCCCAGCGCAGGTCGTGCCAGAACCCGTCGTCGCCGAGGAGGGCCCGGGCCTGCCGGTGGCGGCCGGCGGTGTTCCGGGGTGGGATCGGCCGGGGTGGAAGCGGTTGCGGCGGGCTGATGACGGTGCTCGTCCAGCCGGTGGCCCAGTCGCGTTAGCGGTCGGACATGCGGCGCAGGACCGCTGCGGCGGGAGGGAGCAGGAGGAAGCCGATGCCGGCGGGCAGGAGCAGCAGCGCCCCGACCACGAGAGCGCCGGCCCCGGACACGGCGAGCGCGGCGAGCGAGAGGAGCTGGCAGCGGCCGATGTCGGCGAGCGTGTCCCCGATGCCGGTTCGTCCGTCTGCCTGCGCCATGCCCACCTGTGGTTCCGTCATGTCAGCGCGCCCGGTGTTGCGCTGTTGCGCCGAGGATCATCATCGGCGCGGCCGCCGGGGACGTCTCGTCCGTCACGAACAGCATGCCGAGGTTGACCAGGGTGTGGAAGCCGCCGGCGAGCAGCAGCCGGTTGCTCCGCACGCGTTCCAGGGCCAGGCCGAGGATCACGGACATCGCGACGGTGGCCGTCAGGAAGCCGGCCGCGTACGCCGGCTCCTGTGCGAGGACCGGCACGTGCCACAGGCCCCATACCATCCCGACCAGGACGCAGGAGGTGAGCGGGCCGAAGCGGGTGCAGCAGGGGCTGGAGATGGCAGCGCCATCCGATCTCCTCGGCGCAGGCACCGAGGAGTTGGGCGGGCACGAGCAGGGCGAGGGAGTGTGCCAGGGCCGGCGGGCTGGTGACGGGGAGCGAGCCGGAGGTGAGCAGGCCGCCGCCCGCACACAGGGCGATGATCAGGGCGGGTGAGCAGGAGGGCCGCCCGGGGTCCGGCAGGCATCCGCCCCTGGCGGCCTGCCGGTCCACTGCCGCGGGCGGGCAGGGTTGCGCCGACGCGGGCGGGCAGGGTTCCCGCGAGCCGGTCCCTGATGCGGCCAGGGCCACAAAAGTGCCACGGCCACCACGGCGAGGGCGGGGCCGGACTGGGTCAGTTGCACCACCTCGGGCGGTATCCCGGTCGCGGGCTGGAGGGCCCCGCATGTTCCCGCCGCCCCGAAGGCGACGGCGAGGAACACCCCTGCCTGCACCGCCCATCCGCTCTGCGGCGCTCGCCGCTGCCCCTGCTTGTCGTCCGGCATCCTGCCCGGCCTCCCCGTGGATCGCCGGGGACGCGGCTGTCACGCCCCGCGGTCGACTCTGCCGGTGGGGGTCCGGTGCGTCCTTGCACGTGGATGCCGAAGTGGGGTGTATCCAGGTACACCTTTCAGCGGCCCGCTTGGGGAAGGTGCTGCGCGGGGGTGCTGTTGAGGCCGGAGCAGGCAGGGCGTTTCGTGTGCGCCGGCAGCCGGGGGTGTTCCGGGTGCGGTGTTCTCCGGTGGTGCCGGCGCTGATCTCGGCGACGAAGTCGGGCCAGGCGGGGGCACTCTGGCCGTGGCGCGGTGTGTCTGCGCGGCCCGTGCGGCCGGGGTCCCCTTCAATGGGCAGCCTCCTACGGAAACGGGCACCGTATGACCTCCGCACTGGACCAGCCGCCGGCGCACGCAGCGGCCCAGTCCCAGTACACCCGCCGGGCAGTCCTCACGGGCGGGTTCGCCCTGGCCGTCGGAGCGGCGCTGCCGCTGGCCGCGGCCGGACGCGCGCACTCCGCCGCCGGCCCGAACGTCATCGGCTGCGCCACCTGGGGCGCGCGGGCCGCGTCCGAGCCGGTCGTCATTCTGGCCGACCGCCCCGAGCGCATCATCGTCCACCACACGGCGACGGCGAACGTGACGGACTATTCGCAGCGGCGTGCTTTCGCCCTGGCCCGTGCGATCCAGACGTACCACATGGACGCGCAGGGCTGGATCGACACCGGTCAGCATTTCACCGTCAGCCGCGGGGCGTTCGTGATGGAGGGCCGCCACAACAGCCTCGCCGAGCTGCGCGCCGGCACCCGTCAGGTGCGCGCAGCGCATTGCATCGGGCAGAACTCGGTGGCGATCGGCATCGAGAACGAGGGCACGTACACGTCACAGGCCCCGCCGGCGGCGCAGTACGCGGCGCTGGCCGATCTGTGCGCCCACATCTGCAGCCAGTACGGGCTGCCCGCGTCGGAGATCTACGGCCACCGCGATTTCAACGCCACGGCCTGTCCGGGCGACCGCCTGTACGCCCTGCTCCCGGCACTGCGCAGGAATGTCGCCGCCCGCCTCAGCACGCCCGTGCAGGATGCGGGTGCGGATGCGGAGCCGGAGCCGGATGCGGATGCGGAGCCGGACCAGGTGTCAGACCCGCTGTGGGACTTGGTCCACCGGGTCCCCACCGAGCCGGGCTCGGCCTTGCCGGCAAACCTCCCGGAGTACCTTCCTGCGGGCCGTCTCCTGCCCTGAGCGGGCCGCAGCCCGAAGCCTTCGCAAGACGCGGGCTGCGGGTCACCCCCGGCATGCGGTGCTCCTGATGCCTCCGGTCGGGCGTGCATGCCTGCGCGGCAGGCGCAGGGGCGGTCGGTATCGCCGTGGTGAACACGGCCCGGCGCCGGGCGGCTCGCCTGCGGGGGCGAACACCGCACCGGGAATCCGGACCGGCCACCAGAAGGCCCGACGCGGCCGGTCCCCGCACGATGTCCGCAGCGACTGCGGCTCCTACAACGACTCGGCTTGCAGCGCGGCCAGCCGCTGTTCGAACGGCACCCTCCCGAAGCCGTCCACCGGAGCCACCGAGGTGATCGCCCCTGTCAGCGAACGGGGTGCGATCGCGACGGCGGTGTCGACGTCGGGGGCGGTGCCGGCATCCGGGGCGGCGTGCCGGGCGGCGGGCGCCATGAAGCGCGCCAGCTCCGCGCCCGCACGGGCGATCCGCTGCGCCAGCCCCGCCTCGCCCCAGTCCTGCGAGGCCGCGTACACGGCGGTGGGCAGGACGAGCGCGCGCAGGTAGGTGAACAGGGGGCGCATGGCGTGTTCGGTGACCAGGCTGTGGCGGGCGGTGCCGCCGGTCGCGCCGAGGAGCACCGGTTTCCCGGTGAGTGCGTCCTTGTCGATGACGTCGAAGAAGGACTTGAACAGGCCGCTGTAGGAGGCCGCGAACACCGGTGTCACGGCGATCAGGCCGTCCGCGGCTGCCACTGCGTCGAGCGCGGCGGCCAGTCGGGCGGGCGGGAACCCGGTGACGAAGTGCTGGGCGGTCTCCGTCGCCAGGTCTCGCAGTTCGATCACCTCGGGCTCGGCCTTCACGTGGCCCAGCGTCGCGGCCGCGAGCCGGTCGGCGAGCAGCCGCGTCGAGGAGGGCGAGCTCAGTCCCGCCGATACGACGATGAGCTTCATGCCTGCGTCTCCTGCTTCGCGCTCTGCCGGGCCGCCGTCACGCGGGCGGAGTGTGTCGGCGCGTCCGGCACGCCGGCCGGGCGCAGGTGGGCGAACTCCTTGCGCAGCACCGGTACGACCTCCTCGCCGAGCAGGTCGAGCTGCTCCAGGACGGTCTTCAGGGGCAGGCCGGCGTGGTCCATCAGGAAGAGCTGGCGCTGGTAGTCGCCGGCGTAGTCGCGGAAGGACAGGGTTCGCTCGATGACCTGCTGCGGCGAGCCGACGGTCAGCGGTGTCTGGGAGGTGAACTCCTCCAGGGACGGGCCGTGGCCGTACACCGGCGCGTTGTCGAAGTACGGACGGAACTCGCGCACCGCGTCCTGCGAGCTCTTGCGCATGAACACCTGGCCGCCGAGCCCGACGACGGCCTGCTCGGGAGTGCCGTGGCCGTAGTGGGCGTAGCGCTGCCGGTAGAGGTTCACCATCTGCCGGGTGTGGGAGGCCGGCCAGAAGATGTTGTTGTGGAAGAAGCCGTCGCCGTAGTAGGCGGCCTGCTCGGCTATCTCCGGAGAGCGGATGGAGCCGTGCCACACGAAGGGCGCGACGCCGTCCAGGGGGCGGGGGGTGGAGGTGAAGGACTGCAGTGGTGTGCGGAACTTGCCCTTCCAGGTGACGGCGTCCTCATCCCACAGGCGGCGCAGCAGCGCGTAGTTCTCGATGGCGAGGTCGATGCCGTCGCGGATGTCCTTGCCGAACCAGGGGTAGACCGGTCCGGTGTTGCCGCGGCCCATCATCACGTCGACGCGGCCGTCCGCGACGTGCTGGAGCATCGCGAAGTCCTCGGCGATCTTCACCGGGTCGTTCGTGGTGATCAGCGTCGTCGACGTGGACAGGATCAGGTTCTCGGTGCGTGCGGCGATGTAGCCGAGCATCGTGGTCGGCGAGGAGGGGACGAACGGCGGGTTGTGGTGCTCGCCGGTGGCGAAGACGTCGAGGCCGACCTCCTCGGCCTTCAGCGCGATGGCGAGCATCGCCTTGATGCGCTCGTGCTCGCTGGGCACGCGTCCGGTCGTCGGATCGGCCGTGACGTCACCGACGGTGAAGATCCCGAACTGCATGGCTCCCCTTCCCAGAACTTGTTTATGTTTCAACCATACCGGGAACGGGAGGTGCGGCCGGGGTATTCCCGACGCCGCACGCGGGCCGCCCGCGCGGGCGGACCAGGGCCGGGGCCCCCGGGGCCCGTCCGGGCGGCGTGGCGTGGCGTGGCGTGCGGCGCAGATGGTGACGCCTGCGGTTGCGGGTGCGGGTGCGGCCTTGTCGCCGACGGTGCGCCGGCAGGCCGGGGGTGGGGGCTTCGGCGGACCGGCAGGTGATGAGCCGCTCCCGGCCGGAAACGCCGGTTGGCGTCCTGGGCGGCGCAGGCCGCGGAGGCGGTGGCGCAAGGGGCTGCCGCACGGTCAGCACGGTGAGGGTGCGGAGCGGGCGGGCGCGCATCGTCCACGCCGGTCCACTGCCGAGCGGGACCTGCCGCGGCGCGCGTCCCGTTCGGCAGGGGGCAGGTTCCCCGGACGCCCATGGCCCGGGTGGCATCCGGAAGCCCGAAGCCCGAAGCCCGAAGCCCGAAGCCGGAAGCCCGAAGCCGGAAGCCGGAAGCCGGGTGCATCGTCGTGGTCGTCCACGCCCGATTGCCGTGCTGCAGCGCCTTTTGACTGAAAGCCGGCTCAATGCGCCGCTGCACGGCTGCCGGGAGGACCTGCCGTGCAGCCCCGGGGCCGCTCGGGTGGCGGCTCCCCCATTCGGGCGCCGTCCGGACCCGTCCGGCATGGCGCCCGGCTCTGCGGCGGCGGGCGGCGGATGCTGGTGCCGATGCCTCCGACCCGGCAGGAGAGGCCCGTGAGCGATCCCCGTCCCCGAGGAACCCGTAGGCCTCGATCGACCGGATCGCCCGGATCGCCCGGAGCGGGCGGAGCGGGCGATGACGCCGGCGGTCAGGCCGGGGTCATCGGCATCGGACTCGCCGCCGTGCTGACGTTCGCGCTCGCGCAGGGTTCCTGGCAGTGGTTCGCCACGTACATCGGGGTGACGCTGTTCGCGGTGGTCTTCGCCTTCCGGGGGCGGCCGGCGTGGACGCCCGGCATCGGATCGGCGTACATGCGCGGGCTGGTCGCTTACTCGCTGGTGGTCGGCCTGTGTGCGGCGATCGCGCTGGCCCCCATGATGCAGCGCTGGGCTTGGCTGTTTCCGATGCCCGGCACGCGCAGCGGGTGCGACGGGCTCGGCAGGTACGAGGTCATCCGCACGAGGGCCGCGGTGGCGGGCCTGGCTGATGGTGACGGCGCTGCTGCGGCGTACGCGCAGGAGGCGCAGCGCCGTAAGGCCGTCGCCGAGTGCCTGGCGGCCACGACGACCCTGTGGCTGCCCCTGTACGGAGCGGGGGCGGCCGTGCTGGTGGGTGCGGGGGTGTGGGCAGGCGACCGGAGTCGGTCGAGGAAGGGTTCTCAGCCGGACTCTCGGCCGGACTCCTCCTCGCCGGGGCCGGTCGATGCGGGAGCGCGGGGGAACGGGACGCAGTAGGCCGGCGGAAGAGCGTCCTGACGGCGGGATGCCCCGGTGCCCCCGAGGCGCGGGGCGGGCCGGCGGGGCGGGCCGGCGGCGCGGGGCGGGCCGGCGGGGCGGGGCGGGGCGAGCGCGACCCGGCCCGGGGGCCGGGAGCGAGGCTCTGCACCGAGCGCTTGTGGCCGGCGTTCGACCACGCCCCGACGTACCCGCCCTGCAGCAGGGCCGGCCGGCCGTAGGCGGAGGGCTCCCGGCCGCCGCGCACAGGCGCCGGTGCCACCGCGCGTGCCAGGAGTGGCAGTCCCGGGCCTGCGGCCCCGTCCCCGTCCCCCGTCCCCCGCCCTACGCCCCACGCCGCATGCCGCATGCCGCATGCCGCATGCCGCACGCATGGACCGCCCTTGCCAGAGTGCCGCCCTACACCCGGTGTTGGCTGCCGGTCGGCACACCCACACCTGGGCCCGTCCGGCGCGGTGCCGGCACCGGTCCGCACGCCCCGGTCACCGAGCGGTCGCGAGGAGCCGGCTCAGAAGGGAACGTCCGGCCCGGCCTCCCCGCAACCGGGACGGGGCCCTGCCCATGCACTGTGCGACGCAGTCCCGGTCAGCCCGCAACGCCTGGGGCGACGGTCCACCGCAGGCGGTGAGAGTCCATGCCGGCCGGCCTTCCCGCACACGCTCCGCGTCCACACGGATCACGGCCCCACGCCCGCTCGCCTCAAGGCGGTTGAACGGTCTGATGCCGTAGTGCGGGAACACGGCGGCGGACGGACCATGAAGGGGGGAGATGAAGGGGGTCTTCAGAGAGCAGTGTGCGCGTGGTGCGGGCCACTGCGCGGGACGACGGTCGCGGGGCTTGCTCACACCGGCGCCGTCCCCTGTGTGCCGTTCAACTGTGCGCCGTTCAACCATCGGAGGGCGCCGAGATGACCACGCTCTTCTTCGACATCGGGGCGACGCTGGCGGATGCCCGTTTCGAGGCCGACGGATCGCTGCGGTTGCGTCCTCGCCCTCGTGTCCTGCGGGTCCTCGATGCCTTCGCCGGGGAACGCAAGGGCATCATCTCCAATCCGGGCACCGGGCAGGATGCGGCCGCGCGGGCCGCCGAAGCACTCCACGCGGTATTTCCCGGCAGGTTCACGGACGACCGCCTCCTGCACTTCGGACCCAAGACCAGCCGTGCGATCTTCGACGGCGCGGTCGCGAGCACGGGCGGCGCGGCCGACGACTGCGTCTTCGTGGGTGAGGACCACGACGAGCGCGCGTTCGCCCGCACGGCGGGCCTGCGCGTCGCCGCCCACCCCGTGTTCACCCGGGCCGCCGTCGAGGACCGCCCCGTCTTCTGGACGAGGATCGACCTGCCGCAGGGCCGGAGCCTGGCCGCGCTGGAGGCGGTGGCGAACGGCGCCGAGGTCGTTCCCGTGCATGTCGCCTCCCCCGGGCTCGTGCTCGCCATGGCGAGCGCACTCGGCGTCGAGGCGCTGCGACAGGGCGGGTTCACGGCCGACGTGCGGGGACAGGTGGAGGACACGGCGGCGTTCCTGGTCAGGGACGACCGCCCGGTCCCGGTACCGGAGGCCGTCGCGGGCGTCTCGGAGGAATCCAGGACGGGGGCCGAAGGGGCCGTACGCGCCGCGTCCGCGTTCTGCTTCGCCTCCGGCGAGCTGACCGGGTACCCGCGGCCGATCGTGTCGCTCGGGCCGGCGCCGGGCGGTGTGTACGTCGCGGCGCCCGCCGGTGTCCCGATCGAGGACGTGCACCGGCAGGGAGCCAAGCCCGGACACACCGAGCGCCTGCTCCCCGACCCGGCGCTCCTGTCGCGCCCTGGAGAGAGGCAGGCGCAGGGATTCGCCGAGGCCCTGCCCGACGGGTTCGAAGGGGTGGGTGATGGTCTCCCCTCCCCCGAGACGATCGCGGCCGTACGCGCGGCCGTGACACCCGAGGCGCTGCACGCTCACGTGGCGCGTATCTCCGGCGTCGAACCGCTGGTCCCGGGCGAGGCGCTGAAGGTCCGCAGCCGGGATGCGGCGAGTGCGGACAACGGACTCGTCGTGGACGCGCTGGTCCGGCACTTCCAGGACCTGGGGCTGGTGGTCCGGCGGCATGCGTTCAGGTGGCGGGGACGCCAGTTGTTCAATGTCGAGGCGGAGCATCGCGTCGAGGGGGCCGACTGCGCCGTGCTCATCACCGGACATCTGGATTCGACGGCGGAGAGCGGTGAGTTCACCGATGCCGACGGCGAGCGGCGCCCCTACGACCCCGCGGTGGACCCGGCGCCCGGTGCGGACGACGACGGGAGCGGCACCGCGGCGGTCATGGCCGCGGCGGAGTGTCTGCACGCGCTCGTCGCGGACGGCAGAGCACCCACCCGTCATGTGCGTTTCGTTCTCTTCAACGCCGAGGAGCAGGCGCTCGTCGGCAGCAAACGCTACGCGCGCGCCGCCGCGGCGGCGGGCGACCGCATCGCGGGCGTCTTCCAGATGGACATGATCGCCGGTTTGCAGGACGGCAGCACGCCCACGGTGGAGATCCACGCCGGCTCCTCGGTACCCGGGCCGGTCGTGGCCGCCTCCGACGCGCTCGGCGGCCTGGTCGCGCGGACCGTCCCGGCCCTCGCGTCCGGCTTCGCGATCCAGCAGCTCACCGGGCCCGGGGACCCGGCCCTGGGGCGCAGCGACCACGCGAGTTTCCACGAGCGGGGATGGGCGGCCATCGCCGTTTCCGAGGACATCTTCGGTCCTGGCGGCGGACCGGGGACCGGCACCCGGCAGTACCACACGCCTGGCGACACCCTCCTCGATGAGGACCACGACACCCGGTACGCGGCCGCGATCGCGCGCTCCGTCACCGCGACCGCCCTGACCTTCGCGGGCCTGTAGGCCTGCCTGTAGGGCCTGTAGGCCTGCCTGTAGGGCCTGTGGGGCCGCAGCAGGCGCACAACGGCGTCGAAGTGCGTTGCACGGCGCCGGAGGTGTGGTGGTGTGAGGACGGCGCGGCGGCGCGGGTCGTCGGTGACACGGCGGGCGCTGCGGCGGACGGTCCCGTCCACGCCGGCTGTGCCCGTCGAGGTGGCGCCGGCGGTGGCTTGCGGAGGCCGTGAAGGCGAGGATGCGTCAGACCGCACCAGCCACAAGGAACCCGGCCGGGGGCCAAGTCCTGGGGAGAGCGGTGTCGATACGCCGGGGGTGGTACGTCTGCCGGTGCGTCTGCCCGTGGCCGGATAGCGAGTGGGTGCAGGGGGTGGCAGCCTGGAGGAGAAGCCGTAGCGGCGGGCCGTGCCACGTGCCGCCCCTTGCGCGACGTGGCGCCTGCACCGCCGGAAACCACTGTTCGTGTTCGCAGGAGGTGGACCTCCTTGAGCAGGCATGCTTCGATCACCGCAATCGCACGGAGTCTCGCTGTGGCCGGCGTTCTGTCGGCCGCGCTGGTACCGGTCTCGGCAGCACCGGCGACGGCCGTCGCGTGCGACGCTGCGGCCGCTGCCCGAGCGCCGAGCGGCAGCAACGACAGCGCCGTTCGCAACGCGCTGGTCTGTCTCATCAACGCCCAGCGCACGCAGAGGGGGCTCTCCGCCCTCACCACGAACCAGGCCCTGACCACTGCGGCGCAGCAGCACTCCGCCGCCGCCGTGCAGTTGAAGTGGTGGGGACCGGGCAAGGATTCGCACCGCAACCCGCAGACCGGTTCGACACCGCAGAGCCGGATCAAGGCCGCGGGCTACTGTCCGAACCCCAGGTCATGGGCCGTCGCCGAGATCACGTACACCGGCTGGGGCGGCTCGGGGACCCCGAACGCCGCGGTCAACTGGTGGATGAACGTCAGCACGTGGGGCCACCGCCAGATCATCCTCGACCCGTCGATGCGGGAGATCGGCGCCTGGGCCCAGCCGGGTGCGGCGGATCCGGCCGGGGCCGGGGCGAGCCAGGGCGGAACCTACGTCGTGACCTTCGGGCGCTGCCAGCAGTGAACCGGGGCCGCACGCGTTCGTCCGCGGCGCAACCGGCGTCGCAGGCTGACGGGCGGCCAGGACAGGGTGCGCGCGGGGCGTGATGAAGCGGCACTTCGCGTTCGCGGTGGATGCCGCGCTCGCCGGATCTTCGGCCACGGACGGGGCTTCGCGGGCTCGGCCGCCGCCTCGGCGACCTGTCAGGCCGCCCGCGCAGCGCCGTGTCGTGAGGGCGGCCCTGCGGGCGGGGCGGGCCGCGCCGGATGCCGGCTGCTTCGTTTTCCGGCTCGTCGCCCGCGGATCTCTTCGTGCAGCGGCTTTCGCCGGCGCCGCCGGGTCGCTGAAGTAGGGCACATGCCACCCACACCGACCGCACCGGCCGCCGAGTCCCCCGAGGACGGAACCCGCGACAGCTGCGAGCGGGTGCAGCGCATCTTGACCCGGGCCGGTTTCGACACGACGCCGCAGGGGGGCGACGGCCTGCGCGTGTGGACGGTTGCGGAGGGGGTCATGGTGGGGTGGGTCGCCCGTGAGGTGCTGCGGCCGACCGTTCAAGTCCATGGGCACGAGGGGGACCTCTCCCGGTTCACCTCCCTGAACGGCCTGCACAGGGCGCTGCGCACGGCCCTGGCGGTGATCCTGCGCGAGGCGGGCCTCGATGTCGCCACCCGCGGCAACCATCTGCTGGTCGTCCGGCCCGGGACGGCGCCGGCGGGCGGCGGGGCGGCGGACGCGCAGGACTGCTGACCTGTGGTGACCTGTGGTCCGCTCAGGGCCCGGCCAGCGTGTGCCGGGGAGGGGCACCGTAGGCGGCACGGTAGGCGGCCGAGAAGCGTCCCTGGTGATGGAAGCCCCACCGGTTGGCGATGGCCGTGACGGTGTCGCGGGCGGGGTGTGCGGCGACCAGATCGGCATGGGCCAGAGCCAGCCGTACGCGGCGCAGGTAGGCCGTCGGTGTCGTCCCGAGGTGGCGTCGGAAGGCGTACTGCAGGGCCCTGGGGGTGACGCCGGCGGCCGCGGCCATCTCGCCCAGGCCGATTTCGGCATCCGGCTGCGACTCGATGAAGGCGACCGCCCGGCGGACGGTCTGCGGTGTCGCGTCACGGGTGTCCGCGAGCACGGGCTCGGGGCGGGCGTTGCTGGGGAAGGTGGCCAGGACGGTCACGGCGAGCATCCTGGCGGCGGCGTCGATCATGAGGGGCTCGCCGGCCGCCGGCAGGGCCAGGACGCTCTCCTCGACGTAGGCGACGGTCCTCTTCCAGTGGGCGGCCAGGGTTTGGGAGGCCGGAGTGAAGCGGGTGAAGCGCAGCGGGCGGGCGGTCCCTGCGGGCGTGCGGCCCGCGAGCTGTTCCAGCAGGGCGAGCGGTACCGTCACGGCGCGCAGCTCGGCCGCGTACACGCGGCCCGCGTAGGGCAGGTGGGGCTGTGAGATCGCCAGGACGTCGCCCGGCCCGGCTTGGGTGACGTCGTCCGCGCACTCGCGTGCCATGCGGCCGCCGACCACGTGTGTGATGGCCACCGCGCCCAGGGGGCCGGTGGCATACGCGTAGTCCGTCGGCGAGGACAGGGTGCTGAGCGAGACCGGGCCGGCGGTGGTGCGGCTGTACCGGAAGGAGCTGTGCGGGGCGGGTGTCTTCATGCGCAGGCTCGTCCCGTACGCCGCCTTCAGCCAGTCGCGGGCGACGTCCACGTCGGTGGTCCGGAAGCTGTCGGCGCCGGGCGGGTCCGCGTGCGGCTGATCGGGCATGGCGATGGGCGTCCTCTACGGCGGCGGGCGCGGCACGGCGAGCGGCGCGGTCCCCAGCGTACGCCGGGAAGCGGATGCGGCGCGTATGAGGGACTGACGGTTCATCACTGACGGCCTGTGGGGGCGGGGTTGACGCGGCGTCGGTGCACGGCATCTCGGTCGCCGGCGAGTGCGGGCCCTGCCCGTAGGGAAAGCCGGTTTGTTCGGGGCGGGGCCGTGGGCCGTATGGGAACTCCCGTGCGGGCGTGTGATCGCCGTTGTTATGCTCCGACACGATCGGAGGGGGGCCGATCACGGGGAGCCAGGCCGACCGGCCCGCGAAAGCGGCTGCGCGGGGCCGGCTCCATGAGGTCCCCTTCCTCCTGTGCTCGCCCACGAGAGGGTGGTTGTGGAACCGACCGTAAGACGACTGTCGCGACTGCGCCGGGGGCTGGGGGCCGCCACGCTGGCCCTGGTCACGGGCGTCGCGTCGCTGACCGCGGCCCTGCCCGAGGCGGTCGCCGCCCCGGCCGCCGGCGCTCCCGCCGAGCTGGTGCTGCCCGCGGCCCCGCGGGGCCTGCCCGCCAGGGACCAGCTGTTCGTGGCCGGCGACACCGGCCTGCTGCACGCCCGCGAGGGCAGCGACCGGTTGCTGTGGACCCGCTACGACACCGGCGCCACCACCGACACCGGGCTGCGGCTGCCCGCTCCGGTCGACGGGGGCCTGGTCGACGGCGAGCCCTCCCGCGGCTACCGGGGAACTCCCGACCACCGTTACGGAACCTCCTCCGACACCGCGGCGATCCACACGGCGGCCACGGCGCAGGCGCCCGCCAGGGTCGACCTGTACGACCTGGCGACCGGCCGGCCGGCCGCGCTGGGCACCGTCACGATCCCCGCCGGGCAGAGCTACTCCGGGACGTACGGGCGCACCGTGCTGACCTTCGAGGGCAGCGCCTCGGCCGTCACGGGCTGGTTCCTGAACCGGCTGGACGGCGCCTCCACGGTCCGCACCCAGGTGGCGCTGCCGGCCGGTGCGGTCCTCGCGCCCTCGGTGCACGACGGTGACCAGAACGCGCTGATCCTGCGTCACCGCCTGGACGGCCTCACCCACTCCGTCCTGGTGGACGTCGTGACGGGGCAGAGCACCGCGCTGCCCGACGAGGGGGAGTTCGAGTTCACGCACACCTTCCGGCTGGCCAAGGGCAGGGTGCTGCGCACCGGTGGCCAGAACATGGTGGATGTGCTGGACCGGGCGCAGCCGCAGACGGTGCTGAGTTCCACCTACTTCAACCCGGTGGCGGGCGAGCTGCGGCTGCTGGGCGACTGGCTGGTCAGCTCGGAGTCCGGGGCGGGGACCTCCGGCGACAACCGGGGCCGTCCGGTGCGCTTCGCGCCCGTCGGCTCGACCTCCGGAATCGTCGAGTTCCTGCTGGAGCTCGCCGACGACCAGTTGCTGCCCGCTCCGGACGGCTCGCTGATCGCGGTCGGCAGCCTGAAGGCCCCCGCGTACGGGAGCCAGCCGCAGACCGCCGTGCACCGGATCACCTCGGACGCCGCGGCCAGGCCGCAGGCCGGCAAGCTGGCCGACGTGCCGCCGGCGCCCGCGACCGTTTTCGGCCTGTCGATCGGCGGCGGCGTGCTCACCGCCGCCTCGGACACCGTCCACTTCCAGCCGGGCGACATCACCGGCTCGTTTCGCAGCTACCGGGTCTCGAACGACGCGACCCCGGTCAACACCTTCGAGAACCTCGACGGCACGCACACCGTCGGCGACTGCTTCAGCCACAAGGCCGGCTGCGTCGGCCTGCGGTCCACCGGGGACGGCCGCTACCTGGAGCACGAGCCGGTGATCAGGAAGGCGGCCGTCTTCCGCAAGACCGGCTCCCGCGACTGGGCCGGCACCATACCCACCGGTGACGTCGACGGCCTGCAGACCGCGGACGCCGCGGGACGCTACGTGGTGCTCGCGCGGACCGCGTACGGCAACTGGACGACCAACCACCAGGTGATCGTCGGCGATCTCGACACCCGTACCCAGGTGTTCCAGACGCAGGCGACCGGCGTCGCCGTGCAGGGCGACACCCTGTGGACCTCGAGGCAGGGCGACACCACCGTCTACGCCACCGATATGCGGGGCGAGACGGACCGCGGCACCTTCACCACGCCGTGCCCGGCCACCGTGCTGGAGGCCGTCGGACGGTTCGTCAGCTGGGGCTGCCAGGACGACCAGGGCACGGTGCGCACCAGCGGGGTGTACGACACGGTGACCCGCCAGACCCTTTCAGTGCCGGTGCAGAGCGCCGGCTGGTCGCATGCGACCTGGGGGCGGGAGTCGCTGCTGGGCGACGGCTACCTGGTGCGCCAGGACCTGGCCACCGGCCGGCTGCTGCTGCTCGACTTCCACGACGGGATCAAGACCTCCGGCGGGGAGAACACCGTGCAGGTGCGCACGCTCGCCCAGGGCGAGGAGTGGAAGTCCTTCCGCCAGCCGCAGCGGTCCTGGGCCGTCGACCGTACCGGTGCGAACATCGTCTGGACCGACGCCGACGGGCAGCGCATCCACGTCGCCAACAACGGCATTGCGGCCCCGCAGGCGGGTGAGCGTTTCACCGCGCTCTCCCCGGCGCGGCTGCTGGACACCCGTGAGGGCCTCGGCCGTCTGGGGACCGAGCCGGTGGCGGCCGGCGGCGAGGTGTCGCTGCAGGTCGCGGGCCGGGCGGGGGTGCCGCAGTCGGGGGTGAAGGCGGTCGTGCTGAACGTGACGGTGACCGACCCGAAGTCCGACGGCCACCTGACCGCCTGGCCGTCGGGCACCACCCGCCCCGACTCCTCCAACCTCAACTGGACGACCGGGCGGACCGTGGCGAACCAGGTCGTGGTCCCGGTCGGCGCGGACGGCAAGGTCAGCCTGCGCAACGCGGGCTGGGGCACCGCCCACCTGATCGCCGACGTGTCCGGCTACTACTCCGCGGACGCCGGCGCCGCCACCTACACCGCGGCGGGCCCGGCGCGGCTGCTGGATACGCGCGCGGCGGTGGGCCGGCCGGGCACCACCCCCGTACCGGCACGCGGTGAGATGACGCTGCAGGTCGCGGGGCGTGGCGGGGTCCCGCAGAGCGGTGTCAGGGCCGTGGTGCTGAACGTGACGGTGACGGACGCGGCGGACGGCGGGCATCTGACGGTGTGGCCGTCGGGCGGTGAGCGGCCCACCTCCTCCAGCCTCAACTGGACGGCGGGCCAGACCGTGCCCAACCACGTGGTGATTCCGGTCGGCGCGGACGGCACGGTGAAGCTGTTCAACGCGAGCTGGGGCACCGTGCACCTGATCGCCGACGTGTTCGGCTACTACTCCGGCGACCAGGCCGGTGCCACCTTCCACACCGCCGGCCCCCAGCGCATGCTCGACACCCGGACCACCGGTGCGGTGCCCGCGCGCGGGAGCACCGTGCTCGACCTCTCCGGCAGCCGTGAACTCGGCCATGCCAAGGCGGTCGTGCTGAACGTGACGGTGACCGACCCGAAGTCCGACGGCCACCTGACCGTCTGGCCGTCGGGCACCACCCGCCCCGACTCCTCCAACCTCAACTGGACCACCGGGCGGACCGTGGCCAACCTGGTGACGGTGCCGGTGGGCGCCGACGGCAAGGTGGAGATCGCCAACCTCGGCTGGGGCTCCGCCCACGTGATCGTCGACCTCTTCGGCTACCTCGCCTGACCGGGGGAACCCGGCCCGTATCCCGGCGGGCCGGCGGGCCGTATCCCGGCGGGCCGGCGATGCGTCGGCGGCTCCCGGTGCTCTCTCTCCCCGCCGAGTAACGGCTCGGCGGGGAGGCGGCGGTGGAGCGGGAGCGGGCGGCCCGGGGTGATCCGGGGCGCCGGCGTGCCGAAGTCCGCCGGGCAGCCGGGCAGCCGGGCAGCCGGGCGGCCGGGCGGCCGGGCATGGCTGAGCCGTCCGGTCCGCCGCCCGCCCCGGACAGGAACTCCCCGAGGACGCCCTCGCCGAGCCCGCCGCGCTGCTGCTCGGCCGGACCGGCGCCCCCGCTGACGTCTTCTCAGAACTTCTGGAGGGCAGGGTGTTTGGGGACGGGCTGCCGGGTTAGACGCGTGATACCGGAAGCCGCCACCTGCGGGTGGGAAGCTTCCGGAGCGGGCCTCGCCGCATGGCGCCCTTCCCCCCGGCGTCGTGCGGCCGGTCCGCCCGCACGACGGGCTGCCGCCCGGATCCGTACGGCACCCGGACGCCCCGCAGTCCGGCCCCCTCCCCGGCCGGACATCCGGGGCCGCCCGGTGAACCCCCGGCGCCGGCGCTCATACCGCCGCCCCCCGGGCAACGGACCCCGACGGCAGCAGCCCGGCGTATCCACCGCCCGCGACGCCCCTGCCCCGTCTCCGGCCGGCCGTGCCCCGCCGGCAGCCGCCGCGGCCGTGCCGCGCACCATGCCCGCCGGCCGTACCCCGCCGTGTTGCCGGGGCCTTCGAGGACGCCTGTACGAGGGGAGTTCCTCGGCCGTGCGGTGCACGGCACCGGCGGGGCGGGCTCGGCCGGCCGGCCGCACGATCCGAAAGACAGGCGTCAGCCCCGCGGGCCCCGGGTCGCCTCGGCGCGGCGGAAGGCCTCGTCGCAGGTCCGGCCGGAGCGGGTGGCCACCAGCGAGAGGGTGTCGAGGAGGCCGCCGTTGGTGAACCGCAGCCGCCAGGAGCCGCTGGTCAGCTTCACCTGCGGGACGGGCTCGCCGTGGCGGGCCGTGACCTGCCAGCCGCGTTCCTCCAGGGCGGTTTCGAGGGCCGCCAGCCGGCCGGCGTCGGCGGGGCCGTCGCCCGTCCAGTCCGCGATGCAGTCGGCGAGCTCCCCCTCCTCGGCGGGCCACGCAGCGCCCGGGGTGAGCCCGGCAGCGGTGGCGGCGGCGGCGAGTTCCGCCGCGACCGTGGCGCGCGAGGGGTCTTTCCCGGCGCGGGCCGGGGCCTTCGCGCCCGCGGGCTCCCTCACCCAGCCGACTCCGCTGTCGTCCTCGGCCGAAGCCAGGACGATCCCGCCGGCGACGAGGGTGCCCGCGAGCGCCGCGACCCCTGCGGCAGCCGTCCACACGGCGCCTCTCCTGCTCCTGCTCACGTCCGTCCGTCCCCCGCACCCGTGTGGCCCGCCGCCGGGGCGTCGTGCTCCGGCGGCAGGCCACAGGCTAGAGGGTCGGCCGGCCGGTCACCTCGGCGCGGTGGCCCGAGGCCCGCAGGGGGCGACGACGGCCTGGACGCCGCCGCCCGCTGTGCCCGCGGGCCCGTGCGCCCCACGGCACGCGGCACACGGCACACGGCACACGCGCGCGGCGGCGGCCCGCCACGTCTTGTCGGCCCGCCCTTCCGCGACGCGGGCCGGCTGTGCAGGTTCCCCGGCCGGCGGTCAGGCCGGGGCGTCCCAGGCGGTCGTGAGCCCGTCCAGCCATGCGGGCGGCAGCGCTGCGGCGTCCCACTCCTCGCGCAGCTCCTGCGGCGCGGCGAGGAGCCGCTCCAGCACGGCGATGCTCGTGGCGGAGTGCAGGAGCGAATAGCGGCCGTGCACCGTGATGGCGCTGCCCGGTCCGTACGCGGCGAACAGCCGCTGCAGCCGGGCCCGGTGGGCCGCGGCGAATCCCGTCAGCCGCCCGGTGTACGAAGCCCGTGAGCGGGGGCTCATCGTGCCGAGGACGGCGGCGAGCACCTCGTCGGTCACCTCCGGATCCAGCTCCGAGACGGTGGTGAACGACAGGTACAGAGGTGTGACTGCCACCCGTGCCCGCTCCACCTCCATACGCCCGGCCCGGGGACGCTCCCCCGCCGAGCCCTGTCCCTGTACCCCCACGACCCCTGTCAGGGTCCGCTCGACGACGGCGCCGAGCTCCTCCAGGAGAGCGCCGGCGCCGTCGAGCCAGCCCGACGCGTACGCCTCGCCCTTGTCCCCCGGCGCGCTCCGGCCGCCGCTCAGCTCCTCGTGTGCGAGAGCCAGGGCACCCGCCTCCAGGAGCCCGATCAGTTGCCGCGCGTCACCGGAGGGGACCCCCGCCCGCGCGAGGAGCTGCAGCAGCGTCGTCCTCGCGTTGTCGACACTGACCTCGTCCGGCCACTGCCGTCCCTCGTCGGCCGCGCTCATCAGACCCTCCTCATCGCTCGGGTGGTGCGGTGTGTGCAACGAATCGCTCCCTTCGACGGTCCAACGCCCGACAGTCTGACGGTGCTCCCCGGCGCGGCCCGGGCGGCCGGCGCTGATCTGCCCGGCCGGGCTGCCTCGCCCGCCGGCCCCGGCAGCCGGGCGGCCGGGCGGCCGGGGCGGTGGAGCCGCGGCCGGCCGTCGTGACCGGGCTCGGACGTCAGGCCGACTCCGGTGCACCGAGTATCGGGGGCGTCACCCACGGAGGCCGGGCCGGAACCGGAACGCGTGAACATCTTCCCAGCCGCTGATCGCCGGCCGCTGCCGGCGCTGATCGGCGGGCGCCGCCGCTTGAAGTGAACAGGGCCTGTCACCGGGCCGGCGAAGGGGTGCATACGCAAGGGCCAGGGGGCCGTTCAATCCGGCCGGCCAGGGCGCCGCTTCGGTCCGGCCGGCCGCCGGGAAAGGGTGTGGCCGCGCTGTTCTGACGCGGTGTCCGATCGGCGGTAGGGTGCGGCCCGTGTCCGAGCATCAGCGCGACCTCGTCGGCTATGGCGCCGAGCCGCCCCATGCCGCGTGGCCCGGTGGTGCCCGCGTCGCCGTCAGCCTTGTCCTCAACTACGAGGAAGGCGGGGAGCAGAACGTCCTGGAAGGCGACCGCGCGTCGGAGGGCTTCCTTCACGAGGTCGTCGGTGCGCCGCCCGTGGTGGGCGGGCGCGATCTGAACGTCGAGTCGATGTTCGCCTACGGCTCGCGCGCCGGCTTCTGGCGCATCCATCGCACACTCGCGGCGCACGGTGCACCGCTCACCGTCTACGCCGTGGGGCAGGCCCTCGAACGCAACCCGGACGCGGCGCGCGCGATGGGCGCCGCCAGCTGGGAGGTGGCAGGCCACGGCTGGCGCTGGATCGACTATCGCCACGTGCCCGAGGACGTCGAGCGCGCCGACATCGCCCGCTCGGTCGCCACGATCGAGCGGCTCGTCGGACGCCGGCCCGTCGGCTGGTACACCGGCCGGACGAGCCCGAACACGCGGCGCCTGGTCGTCGAGGAGGGCGGCTTCCTCTACGACTGCGACGACTACTCGGACGACCTGCCGTTCTACGCCGGGTCGGGCGGCCGCTCGCACCTCGTGGTGCCGTACAGCCTGGACGTCAACGATTTCAAGTTCCTGATCGTGCACGGCTTCACGACCGCGTCGGACATGCTCGCGTACCTCGTCGACACGTTCGACGTGCTCCACGCCGAAGGCGCCGAGCGGCCGCGCATGATGAGCGTCGGCATGCACTGCCGGATCATCGGCAGGCCCGGCCGCATCCGCGCGCTCGACGGCTTCTTGAAGCACGTCGCGCAGCGCGGCGGGGCGTGGGTCGCCACGCGCGAGCAGATCGCGCGTCACTGGCTGGCCACGCACCCGCCGCTGCGCTGATGGCCCGCCGGGGCCGGAGACGCGCAAACGCCCGGCCGGGAGATCCCGGCCGGGCGTTTGCGTGCGTCTGCTGCCGTGCTGCTGGTGGCTTAGTACCAGTGGTTGGCGGACCAGAAGTTCCAGGCGCCGACGGGGCTGCCGTAGCGCTCGTTCATGTAGTCC
>NZ_JBSGZI010000067.1:0-43954 GCF_053610945.1 Streptomyces sp. NPDC054849 | reverse complement strand
GTCATCGACCCGGCCCGCCTTCGCCGTTCGTCAGCGCCACGCCCGGACGTTCGTCCGTCCCGGGTCACGCTTGTGTCACAGAATATCTACAGCCGCGAATTGTTTTCCGGCCCGCGACACGCCCGGCGCACAAGCGGTTTGGAATGGGTACGGAGTACCGCAGAATTTCTGCCGGAGATTGTCTCGACCACCCTGGACCAGACCAGCTGAATCCCCCTCAGGACCCCTACATTTCCTTCACTTCTCCTGGTTCCACGGCCCTGCCCAGGAGATCCCGCGCCGCCCTGATCCGATCGGCCGGCTCCGGCGGATCGACCCTTCGAACTCACAGCCGAGCAGCATGATGTGAATCATCAGAACGTCCAGGTTCACGGCCCCGGTTCAGCCGGAAGGTGACGACGCGGCCGGCTTCGGGGCGGGAGCCGGGGATGGGGACGGGGATGGAGCCGGCGGAGGCGTCGGCTCGTCGGGGAACGGCGGGTTCGGCCCGGGCGGTACCGGCGCAGCGGGAGGCTCCGGCGTCGGGATCACCAGCAGCATGCCCACCGCGAGCGCCGCCGGGCTCGGCCCGATCAGCTCCCGGTTCGCCTCGTACAGCGCCTGCGGGCCGCCCCGGATCCCGCGCCTGCGGGCGATCGACACCAGCGTTTCCCCGGCCCGTACGGCGTGCATCCGCCCCTCCAGCCCGTACCGCTTCGAGCACACCGGCCACGCGTTCCAGCCCTGCGTGCCGATGACGTCCTCGGCGACCCGGATCTGCTGTTCGCGGCTCGCCAGGTCGGCCCGCTTCGCGAACGCCGACCCGCCGTACTCCTCCCACGTCGGCTGCCAGAACTGCAGCCCGCCGTAGAAGCCGTTGCCGGTGTTGACCGCCCACCGACCGCCGCTCTCGCAGTCGGCCACGCAGTCCCAGGGCCACTCCCCGCCCGGCCCGCAGTCCCCCGGCCCGTCCCCGATCACGCCCGGCGAGCCCGGGTGCGCCGCCCCGGCCGGCCCGGGCGCGGGTGGCGGAGGCGCCGCGGCCCGTGCACCGCAGGGGAGCGCGAGCACCAGCACGGCAGCGGCTGCGGAGGCGGCACCGGCGGCCCGGAGGATCCGGAGGTTGGGCATCGGGTCACGCTACGCATCCGCCCACAGCGCCCTCCGGCCCGCCACGCGGCAGGTCACCGCACCCCACCCGGTCGGCCGACCCGCCACAATGAGCCAAGCGGCCATACCCGGCCACCAACTGCACACAACCAGAAAACAGTTGGCACGAAAACAAAGCACCGGTCGGACGGTTCACTCTTTCGGGGGCCCGGTTCGAATCCGTTCCCTCCAATGGCGTGACCCCGGCCGCCGCTCCCCCGTTGAGCCCGGCGAGCCGGGAGCCCCCCGGCCCCGCACCTATGCCGAGGAGTCACCCCGTGCCGCGCATGCTCGACGTCAGTGATGAGGTACGTGCCGAGATCGGTGACGAAGAAGCCGACAGGCTGCTCGTCGGCGACGACGCGCCGCGCAGTTACGACTGCACCTCCTGCCGCACCCCCGGCGACCCCGAGAACGACCGCACCAGCACGGTGCTGTTCGTCGGAGAGGAGACCGCCGTCCTCGCCTTCGCCCACGCCGCCTGCATCCCCTCGCAGGTCGTCACCGTCTCCGAGGAGCAGCTCCAGGGCGCCGTCCGCAGCATCACCGGTGACGGCCCGGCCCCCGCCGTGCCCGCCGCCGTCGGGAACGCCCCGCAGAACGTGCCCGGCGGTCAGGCCGTCCTCGGCATCACCAGCGGCCTGATCCTGATCGGCGGCGAGCTGCACCCCGCGCTGGTCGTCGAGCCGACCGCGCCGATCGCCCGGCCCGGCAGCGACGGCCCCGGCGACGACTTCCTGCCGCTCCTCATCGAGCAGGGCTTCATCCCGGTGACCGACACGGCCGAGCTCCCCACCCTCCTGGGCGGCTGGTCGGTCCTGCTCGCCGCCGGCCAGCTGCACGCAGTACTGCAGCCGGGCACCGAGGGCGGCGGCCAGGTCGCCTGGTGGCAGGCGCACCAGGCGCTGTCGGTCACCGACGGCTGGCGGGCCGCCGTCAACAAGACCCAGCGCGTGCTCATCTACGCCGCCCCGGTCGGCTCCATCGGCCAGCAGCCCCGTGAGGACCTGCTGCGCGACGCGCTGGACAAGGCCGCCGCCGCGGGCAAGCTCGTGGCCGCCGCGATGCCGCTGGCGGGTGCGCCCGGCGCCTGATCCCCGGTCGGCACCGGAACGGCCGCCCAGCCCCCGCCGAGGGGGCCGGCCGGCGTGCGCCGGGGGTGTGCGGTCCGTCCCGCACACCCCCGGCGATCTGTGTTTTCTGCCCCGTCACCCCGCATCCGCAGAGCGCCGTTTTCGTTGGCTGGTACGTGCATTCATACGACTCCTCCCGCGCCCCGTCCTATTCGAGCACCGTCCCCGCGATCCTTCCCGCACGGAACCGGGACAGCTCTCCGGCCGTCTCGCACACCCCGATCTACGACACGCTGTACTCGGAGTACCTGCGCGCCTTCCGGGCGCTGCCGGGCGACCGTACGGGCGAGGAGGACCTCGGGTTCACGGCCTTCTCCTACGGGGGCGCGTACACCGTCGGCAGCACCTACCGGAGCGGCGGCTGGAGCGGTTCCGGGTGGCAGCGGGTGGACGACTGGCAGCCCTCGTACACCCCACAGCCGCAGCAACAGCCGCAGCCGGCGTACTCGTACGCCGGCAGTCCCGGACACACCGGCGGGCGGCAGCACCAGACCGGGATGACGCACATCCCGGCGGCCCTGCCGCCCGCTCCGCGCCGGGGCCACTGACCCCTGGAGGTCTCCCGCCCGGCTACTTCTTCTTCTTGTGCTGGGCGCCGCGCTTCTCGCGCACCCGCACCGAGATGTGGATCGGGGTGCCCTCGAAGCCGAACTCCTCGCGCAGCCGGCGCTCGACGAAGCGCCGGTAGCCGTGCTCCAGGAAGCCGGAGGCGAAGAGGACGAACCGCGGCGGCTTGCTGCCCGCCTGGGTACCGAACAGGATGCGGGGCTGCTTGCCGCCGCGGATCGGGTGCGGGTGCGCGGCGACGACCTCGCCGAGGAAGGCGTTCAGCCGACCGGTGGGGACGCGCGTCTCCCAGCCCGCGAGGGCGGTCTCGATCGCCGGGACCAGCTTCTCCATGTGACGGCCGGTGAGCGCCGAGACGTTCACCCGGGGCGCCCAGGCGACCTGCTGCATCTCGGTCTCGATCTCGCGCTCGAGGTAGTAGCGGCGCTCCTCGTCGAGCTCGTCCCACTTGTTGTACGCGATCACGATCGCGCGGCCCGCCTCGACGGCCATGGTGATGATGCGCTGGTCCTGGACGCTGATGGTCTCGGTGGTGTCGATGAGGATCACCGCGACCTCCGCCTTCTCGACGGCGGCGGCCGTGCGCAGGGAGGCGTAGTAGTCGGCGCCCTGCTGGAGGTGGACCTTCTTGCGGATGCCGGCCGTGTCGACGAACTTCCAGGTGACGCCGCCGAGTTCGATCAGCTCGTCGACCGGGTCGCGGGTGGTGCCGGCCAGCTCGTTGACGACGACGCGGTCTTCCTTGGCCACCTTGTTGAGCAGCGAGGACTTGCCGACGTTCGGGCGGCCGATCAGCGCGATGCGGCGCGGGCCGCCGGGGGCGGCGCCGCCGAAGGTCTGCGCGGGCGCCTCCGGCAGGGCCTCCAGGACGGCGTCGAGCATGTCGCCGGTCCCGCGGCCGTGCAGCGAGGAGACCGGGTGCGGCATGCCGAGGCCGAGCGACCACAGGGAGGCCGCGTCGGACTCGCCGCTCTGGCCGTCGACCTTGTTGGCGCACAGGACGACGGGCTTCTTCGCCCTGCGCAGCAGGCGTACGACGGCCTCGTCGGTGTCGGTGGCGCCGACCTTGGCGTCGACGACGAAGACGACCGCGTCGGCGGCCTCGATCGCGTACTCGGCCTGGGCCGCGACGGAGGCGTCGATGCCGAGGACGTCCTGCTCCCAGCCGCCGGTGTCGACGACCTTGAAGCGGCGGCCGGCCCACTCGGCCTCGTAGGTGACGCGGTCGCGGGTGACGCCGGGCTTGTCCTCGACGACTGCCTCACGGCGGCCGATGATCCGGTTCACCAGGGTCGACTTGCCGACGTTCGGGCGGCCGACGACGGCGAGGACGGGCAGCGGTCCGTGGCCCGCCGCCTCGATCGCGCCTTCGACGTCCTCGAGGTCGAAGCCCTCTTCCGCGGCGAGCTCCATGAACTCCGCGTACTCGGCATCGCCAAGTGCTCCGTGGTCGTGCTGGTCGTTCATGAAGTCCGTTCCTCGTCGTTCGTGGTGATCGGTGGTGCCCGCGCAGCGCGGTTCCACTACTAGGTCAAGTCTCGCTCAGCGCCCGGTGAGGCGCTTGGCATCGGCCAGGTGGGCGGTCAGCCGGTTCTGGATGCGTACGGTGGCCTCGTCCAGCGCGGTACGGGTCCGGCGGCCACTGCCGTCCCCCGCGTCGAAGGCCGAGCCGAAGACGACGTCGACCCGGCTCTTGAAGGCCGGCAGCCCCGGGATCAGCTTGCCGCGGTTCTCGGTGCTGCCGAGGACGGCGACGGGCACGACGGGTGCGCCGCTGCGGACCGCGAAGTACGCGAGGCCCGCGCGCAGCGAGGCGAAGTCTCCCTCGCCCCGGCTTCCCTCGGGAAATATCCCCAGGGCCCCTCCATTGTCGAGTACGCCGAGGGCGCGGCCTATCGCCGTGCGGTCGGTGCCGCCGCGGTCGACCTTGACCTGCCCGATCCCTTCGAGGAAGGGGCCGAGCGGGCCCACGTACGCCTCCTTCTTGATCAGGAAGTGCAGCGGACGCGGGGCGGTGCCCATGACCATCGGGCCGTCGATGTTGTGCGAGTGGTTCACGGCGAGGATGACGGGGCCCGAGACGGGCACCTTCCAGGCCCCCAGCACGCGCGGCTTCCACAGCCCGTACATGAGCCCGATGCCGATGCGCCTGCCGACCGCCGCACCCTTGAGGGAGGGCGCTTCGCTCACTTGCGGCCCGCCCGCTTCTCTTCCACCAGGGTCACGACACACTCGATGACCTGGTCGAGCGTGAGCTCGGTGGTGTCCACCTCGACGGCGTCGCCGGCCTTGGCCAGCGGGGAGGTCTTGCGGCCGGAGTCCGCCGCGTCGCGCTTGATCAGCGCCTCCCTGGTGGCCGCGAGGTCGGCGGCCTCCTTGCCGCGGAGCTCTCCGCTGCGCCGGGCGGCGCGGGCCTCGGCGGAGGCGGTCAGGAAGATCTTGAGGTCGGCGTCGGGCAGGACGGTGGTGCCGATGTCCCGCCCCTCGACGACGATCCCGTCGGCCGCCCGGGCCGCCTCGGCGGCGATGGAGCGCTGCAGCTCGGTGATGAGGGTGCGTACCTCGGGGACGGCGCTGACGGCGCTGACCTTGGAGGTGACCTCCTGGGTCCGGATGGGACCGGCGGCGTCGAGGCCGTCCACGGTGATGGTGGGCGCGCCCGGATCGGTGCCGGAGACGATCGACGGCTTCCCCGCGGCGACCGCGATCGCGTGCGGGTCGTCGGTGTCGACGCCGTTGGTGATCATCCACCAGGTGATGGCCCGGTACTGGGCACCGGTGTCCAGGTAGCGCAGCCCGAGCTTGGCGGCCACGGCCTTGGAGGTGCTGGACTTGCCCGTGCCGGAGGGACCGTCGATGGCGACGATCACGGCGGACGGAGCTGCGGTTTCCACGGTGCGGGCACCTTCCTGGTTGCGCGTACGTGTCCGGGCGCGGCAAAGCGCCCCTCCCCAAGGTTACCGGCCCCCGGCCACCCCCGGCCCCGCCCTTGTTCTCCCGGCGAATCCAGCCCGGCACATCAGGCCCCCCGGCGCTTGAGGCGCGGGGGTCCGGGGCGGAGTCCCGCTCTCTCCAGCCCCGCCGGCGCTTGAAGCGCGGGGGTCCGGGGGCAGCGCCCCCGGCAGCCGGCCCGCACAGCTACTGCTGCCGCAGCGCCCAGCCCCGCTCCCGCAGCTCGGCGGTCAGCCCCGCCACCGCCCGCGGCTCCACCATCAGCTGCACGAGCCCCGCCTGCTGCCCCGTCGCATGTTCGATCCGCACGTCCTCGATGTTGACCCCGGCCCGCCCCGCATCGGCGAAGATCCGCGCCAGCTCCCCCGGCTGGTCACTGATGAGCACGGCCACCGTCTCGTAGACCATCGGCGCCGCGCCGTGCTTGCCCGGCACCCGCACCCGCCCCGCGTTCCCGCGGCGCAGCACGTCCTCGATGCCCGCCGCGCCGCCGCGCCTCTTCTCCACATCGGCCGACTGGAGGCCTCGCAGCGCCTCCACGGTCTCCTCCAGATCGGCCGCGATCCCGGCGAGGACGTCGGCGACCGGCCCCGGGTTGGCCGACAGGATCTCCACCCACATCCGCGGATCGGAGGCCGCGATCCGGGTCACGTCCCGGATGCCCTGCCCGCACAGCCGCACCGCCGTCTCGTCCGCTTCCTCCAGCCGGGCCGCGACCATGCTGGAGACCAGCTGCGGGGTGTGCGAGACCAGCGCCACCGCCCGGTCGTGCGCGTCGGCGTCCATCACGACCGGTACGGCCCGGCACAGGGCCACCAGCTCCAGCGCGAGGTTCAGCACCTCGTGGTCCGTGTCGCGGGTCGGGGTCAGCACCCACGGGCGGCCCTCGAAGAGGTCCGCCGTGGCGGCGAGCGGCCCCGACTGCTCCTTGCCGGCCATCGGGTGGGTCCCGATGTACGCGGTGACGTCCACGCCGAGCGCCTCCAGCTCGCGCCGCGGCCCGCCCTTGACGCTGGCCACGTCCACGTACGCGCGCGCCACCCCGCGCCCGATCAGGTCGGCCAGGGTCGCGGCCACGTGGGCGGGCGGTACGGCGACGATCGCGAGGTCGACCTGGTCCTGCGGGGCCTCGTCGGTGCCGGCCCCGAGGGCGGCCGCCGTCCGGGCCTGGGCCGGGTCGTGGTCGGCGAGGTGCACGGTGATCCCGCGGGCGGACAGGGCGAGCGCCGCGGAGGTGCCGATCAGTCCGGTTCCGATGACGACGGCGGTTCTCACGGGGCGCTCCAGGGGTGCGTACGGCATGGCGACGGGACTGCCCGGCCAGGGTAGCCAGAGCGGACCGCACGAGGGCCCGGCGGTCCGTCCGGTGGGACGGCGGCCGGACCCTCGTGAGCCGCGACGGCGGCGGTCGGATGTTCCGCGCCCTGATGACGTCCTCCGTCGAACCGAAGGTCACTGCCCCGCTCGGGCCGCGCGGACAGCGCCGTACCCGGCTTCGGGACACGGATCCATGTCACCCGGACCGGATGGTGCCGCCACCCGGCGCACACCTGCGGGGCCGCTGCGGTAGAACGATCGGCATGACCTTCCATATCGTCCCGCTCGCCGACTGGACCGCGACCCCCGACCTCGCGTACGCCCCGCCCTCGCTGCTCTCCGAGGGTTTCGTGCACTGTTCGGCGGACCGCCCGACGGCGCTGGAGATCGCCGACGCGCACTACCGCGCGGTGCCCGGCACCCTGCTCGCGGTGGAGATCGACGAAGGGGCGCTGACCGCGGAGGTCCGTCGGGAGGGTGAATCGGGCGGCCGCTATCCGCATGTTCACGGCCCGTTGAACCGGGACGCCGTGATCCACGTGTGGGAGGTCGTACGCACACCCGGCAGCCCCGCCTCACTGGTCCCATGGCAGCCGGGCTCATGAAACGGCGCGGCGGACCTTCACCCGAGGCCCGCCGCAGGCCAGGATGCTGCACGCCCCCATCCGGCCACGAAGCGAGGAGAGACTCATGAGCGACCCCACGCGCACCGCCCGGCGCACGGTACTGGCAGCAGGCGCGGCCGCCCTGGCCGGCGGCGCGCTGACCGCCTGCGGCAGTGACGGCGAGAAGACCACCCCGGGCGAGGCGAGTGGCGCGGCCACCTCGCCCGCCTCGCCCTCCGCCACCGCGAACACCGGCGCGGGGGGCGGCACGGCCATCACCAAGACGGCCGACGTGCCCAAGGGCGGTGGCACGGTCCTCAAGGCGGAGAAGCTCGTGGTGACCCAGCCCACGGCCGGGTCCTTCCGCTGCTTCACCGCCGTCTGCCCCCACCAGGGCTGCCTGGTGAACAAGGTGGAGAACGGGACCATCGACTGCCCGTGCCACGGCAGCAAGTTCGCGATCGCGGACGGCGCCGTGACCAAGGGTCCGGCCACCAAGGGGCTGGCAGAGAAGCAGATCACGGTCGCCTCGGACGGGAGTATCTCGCTCGCGTAGCGGCAGGTCACGTGCCTACGCTCCCCTGATGGACGATCTGACGCTGGTACGCGACCACACGGTCTACCGGTGTGTGATGGGCTCCCGGGCGTTCGGGCTGGCGACGGAGGCGAGCGACACCGACCGGCGCGGTGTCTACCTCGCCCCGACGCCGCTGTTCTGGCGGTTCGAGAAGCCCCCCACGCACGTGGAGGGGCCGCGGGACGAGGAGTTCTCCTGGGAGCTGGAGCGCTTCTGCGAACTCGCCCTGCGGGCCAACCCGAACATCCTGGAGTGCCTCCACTCCCCGCTGGTGGATCTCATCACCCCGGTCGGCGAGGAGCTGCTCTCCCTGCGCGAAGCCTTCCTCTCCCGCCGGGCCCACACCAGCTTCAGCCGGTACGCGGCCTCCCAGCGCGGCAGACTCCTCGCCGACGTCCGCGTCCACGGTGCCCCGCGCTGGAAGCACGCCATGCACCTGCTGCGCCTGCTGCTGTCCTGCCGCGACCTCCTGCGCACCGGCCGTCTGTCCGTCGACGCCGGCCCGCACCGGGACCGCCTCCTGGCGGTTCGCCGCGGGGAACTCACCTGGGACGAGGTCGACGCCTGGATGGCCCGCCTGCAGGAGGAGACCGAGTCGGCTCTCGCGACCACACCGCTGCCCGCGGAGCCGGACCACGCCAGGGTGCAGGACTTCCTCGTCCGCACCCGCCGCGCGTCAGCCGTGTAGCGTCCGCCGCCTGACGACGAACTCGTCGAGCGCGTCGTACGCCGACCCGTGCTCCGGCAGCGCGGAGCCGGACTGCGCGGCGTCGAGCACCGCGTGCAGCGTCTCGAAGTCAGCCCGTACGCCGTCGAGGGCCGGGCCCTCGTAGCCTCCGTGTTCGGCGGCCACCTTGGCCTCGATCAGGGCCCCCAGGTACGCGGGCGCCTGCGGCACCTCGTCCAGCAGGGTCGGCAGGTGCGCCTGCACCCGGCCCGACCGCATCAGGTGGATGCCGGTGAGCAGCGCCCGGAACGCGTAGAGCAGCGGCTTGAGTTCGGCGGCCTTCTCGAAGAGCCGCCACTGGGTGTTGGCGAACCCCCGGTAGTGGTGGGCGTGGTGGGAGGTCAGGACGCCGGGGGCCAGCGCGATCAGTTCCTCGTGCGCCGGAGTCGTGTGGACCACGAGCGGGGAGAGCAGCTGCTCCAGGACGTAGCCGTTGCGGTTGAGCATCAGCCGGACGAACTTGCGCAGGTCGTGCGTGACGAGGTCCATCTCCACGTCGTCCCGGTCCCACATGCGGGTGCGGGTCTCCTCCGGTTCGCGCAGGCCGAGGAGGGCCTGCGCCGGGAGGAGGTGGGCGCCCCGCAGGTCGATGTCCGAGTCCCGGGACGGGAATCCGTACAGGTGGGCGCCCGAGACCGTGGCGAAGAGCAGCGGATCGGGCTGCTCCGCCACGACGGGGGTCAGGTCGATGCTCAGTGCATCCAGCATGGATCAAGCATCCCAGAGGGCGCCGAAGGCCAGCAGTTCGTCCCGGTACTCGATGCGGCCCTCCCACTCGCGGGGCCAGACGTCCGCGCCGAGGTGGGCTCCGGCGAAGGCGCCGGCGAGGCAGGCGAGGGAGTCCGAGTCGCCCCTCGTGCAGGCCGCGCGGCGCAGAGCCAGCAGCGGCTCGTCGGGGAAAAGCAGGAAGCACTGCAGGGCGGTGGCGAGGGCCTCCTCGGCGATCCAGCCGTCGCCCGTGGTCAGGCAGGGGTCGGTCTCCGGGGAGGGGGACCGCAGGGCGGCCGCCAGGCGGTCCAGGATTTCCAGGCACTCGTCCCAGCCCCGCGCGATGAAGGATTCCGGCGAGGCGTCGGAGGCGGTCCGCATCCACAGGTCCCCGAGCCAGCGCTCGTGGTAGCGGGTCCGGTTCTCCAGGGCGTACGAGCGCAGCCGCCCGACCAGGCCGGTCACCTCGGTGCCCGCGGCCAGCAGGTGCACTGCGCGCGCCGTCAGGTCGGAGGCCGCGAGCGCCGTCGGGTGGCCGTGGGTGAGGGCCGACTGGAGCTGGGCCGCGCCCGCCCGTTCCTCCTCCGTCCAGCCCGGCACCAGTCCGACCGGGACCACCCGCATGTTCGCCCCGCAGCCCTTGGAGCCGATCTGGCTGGCGTCGCGCCAGTCCCGGTCCGGCGTGTTCAGCAGCGAGCAGGCCCGCAGGCAGGTGTTGCCCGGGGCTCGGTTGTTCTCCGGCGAGTGGTACCAGTCGACGAACTCCTCCCGGACCGGTCGGGCGAGGCGCGTCGGTCCCACCGGGCCCCCGTCCGTCGCGGTCCGGATGCCGCGGGCCAGGGCGAGGGTCATCTGGGTGTCGTCCGTGACGATCGCCGGGCTGGGCAGGCGCATCTCGCGCCACGGGCCGGTCTTGGCCAGGATCGAGGGCACGTCGTTGAACTCGGTCGGGAAGCCGAGGGCGTCGCCCAGGGCCAGGCCGATCAGGGCTCCCGTCGCGGCTCGCTTCGTCGTCGAGGTCATCGGGGTGGTCCTTCCGGTCGGAGCAGAGGGGGATGGAGGGTGGTGGCGGGGCCGGGCCGGTAGAGGGCGGCCGGTTTGCCGCGGCCGCCGGTCAGCCGGGCCGCGCCGGGTACGGCCTCGACGAAGCCGGGCGTCGCCAGGACCTTGCGGCGGAAGTTGGGCCGGTCGAGGACCGCGTCCCAGACGGTCTCGTAGACGGCCTGGAGCTCCCCGAGGGTGAACTCGGGCGGGCAGAAGGCGGTGGCCAGGCAGGTGTACTCGAGCTTGGAGCAGATCCGCTCGCGCGCGTCGTCGAGGATCAGCCCGTGGTCGAAGGCCAGGCCCGCCGCCTCCGCCACCGGCACCCAGCGGGCCTGGGCCGCGTCACCGCCGCCCTCGGCCGCCGGCTCCGGCATGTCCGGGACCAGGGCGGTGAAGGCCACCGAGACCACCCGCATCCGGGGGTCGCGGCCCGGTTCGCTGTAGGTGCGCAGCTGCTCCAGGTGGAGCGCCGCCACGACCCGCTCCGACAGGCCGGTCTCCTCGGCCAGTTCACGGCGGGCGGCCGCCTCGGCGGATTCCCGGGGCAGGACGAAGCCGCCGGGGAGCGCCCAGGCCCCCGCGTACGGCTCCTGCCCGCGCCGGATGAGCAGGACGTGCAGCCGGCCGCCCCGTACGGTGAACACCGCGAGGTCGACGGTCACCGCGAACGGCGCGAAGGCGTACGGGTCGTAGCCCGCCGGCAGCGCCCCGCTCATCGGGTCTCCGGGAGCGGCTCGGCGAAGTACCAGCCCTCGGCGAGGAGTTCGTCCACGGCCCGGGCCGCCGTTTCCAGCCGCTCCTCTGGGTTGCCCCGGACGAGGAGGAAGCGCCTCCCGGTGGCTTCGAGCTCCTCGCAGAACCGCCCGGTCATCCAGGGCCGCAGGTGCGGGCCGTCCCGCAGCCCGTCGTCCTCGAAGGGCACGTCCGCGTGGTCCGTGAGCAGGTACAGGTCCCGACGGGTCAGGGCGGCGGTCCTCTCGACCTCTTCACTGCGGCCGCCCGTGTACCGCTCGTGCCAGATGCCGGTCGCGAAGGAGTCGGTGTCGCAGAACAGCACCGGCGAGCCCGTCCGGGCCGCCCGCTCCTCCTCCGCGTCCTGGCGCCGCGCGATGACGGGGAATTCCGCCGGGGCGAAGGAGATGTCCGCCCAGGTGGCCGCCGGGTCCGCCGCGCGGGCGGCCGCCAGCTTCTCCTCGCTGTACCGGCGCCCGTACTCGGCGACCCAGCCCGTGCGGGCCCAGACCCCGCCGCGCCGCCGGTAGTGGGCGGCGAGTGCCCGCGAGAGCGTGGTGGTCCCGGTGGACTCGGCCCCGAGGACGACGACCCGCCGCGTCAGGGCGGCGCGTACGGCCGGTCCCAGGAAGTCCCAGCAGCCGGCGGGGTCCGCCCGTACGGCCGTCCCGGACACCGGGAACAGGGTCCGGGCGGGGTCCACGCAGACCTCCTCGGCGCCGAACCGCCGGGCGAGTTCGGTTCCGTACTCCTCCGAGGTGAAGACGGCGTCCACCGGCCCGTCGACCGCGGCCCGGAAGATCGCCATGTGCGCCTCCCAGACGGCCGGGTCGTGCAGGTCGACGGGGACGTCGTCGACCGCGCCGACGACGTCCGCTTCCGGGTGCGCCTCGCGCATCCACGCGACCCGGTCGGCGAGCGGGACCGATTCCACCGAGGCAGCACAGACCAGTACGGTCAGCCGCTCGCACCGGTCCTGGGCGGTGCGCACCAGGTGGTGGTGGCCGGCGTGCGGCGGGTAGAACTTGCCCAGCACCAGGCCGTGGCCGAAGCGCCTCATGCCCGCACCTCCCGCTCCGTACGGCTGCCCTCCGCGGGGAGCGTCCGCCGCCAGCCGGCCAGGCCGGCCACGCACAGGGCGAGGAAGCCGACGTAGAGGGCGGAGGTCAGGTAGAGGCCCTTGTGCGCGTAGAGCGGGATGTAGACGAGGTCGGCGGCGATCCACAGCCACCAGGACTCGACGAGCTTGCGGCACTGTCCATAGGTGGCCGCGAGGGAGAGCCCGGTCGTCAGGGCGTCCCAGAAGGGGACGGTGGAGTCGGTGGCCCTGGCGAGCAGCAGGGTGAGGACGAGCACCCCCACCGCCCCCGCTGCGGCCAGCCAGGCCCATTCGGTGCGCGTGGTGCGGCGCACGGGCAGGGCCTCGGTGGTTCCTGGTCCACCCCCGTGGGTCCAGGACCACCAGCCGTACGCGGCTAGGGCGATGAAGACGATCTGGAGCCCGGCGTCGGCGTAGAGGCCGGCCTGGGTGAAGAGCACGATGAAGAAGACGTTGTTGGCGATGCCGATCGGCCAGTTGGCGATGTGCTGCCGGGCGACGAGCCAGACGCACAGGGCACCAGTGGCGAATCCGAGTACCTCGGTCCAGCTCATGACAACCCCCTTTAATAGTCAGGTTGACTATAAACAGGGAGGCGGTGGCAGGGCAAGGGAAAAGCCCGCAGCGCCGTGGGGCACTGCGGGCTTCTCTCAGCCGGGAAGGGGCGGGCGGTCCTACAGACCGACCTCGCGCATCAGCATGCCGACCTCGGTGTTGGTGAGGCGGCGCAGCCATCCGGACTTCTGGTCGCCCAGCTCGATCGGCCCGAACGAGGTCCGTACGAGCTTCTCGACCGGGAAGCCGGCCTCCGCCATCATGCGGCGGACGATGTGCTTGCGGCCCTCGTGGAGGGTGACCTCGACCAGGTAGTTCTTGCCGACCTGGTCGACGACGCGGAAGTGGTCGGCGCGGGCGTAGCCGTCCTCCAGCTCGATGCCGTCCTTGAGCCGCTTGCCGATCTCACGCGGCAGCGGGCCGGTGATGGCCGCCACGTAGGTCTTCTTCACGCCGTACTTCGGGTGCGTGAGGCGGTGGGCGAGCTCACCGTGGTTGGTGAGCAGGATGATGCCCTCGGTCTCGGTGTCGAGCCGGCCGACGTGGAAGAGACGCGTCTCACGGTTGGTGACGTAGTCGCCCAGGCACTGGCGGCCGTCCGGGTCCTCCATGGTGGAGACGACGCCGGCGGGCTTGTTCAGCGCGAAGAACAGGTACGACTGGGTGGCGACGGTCAGGCCGTCCACCTTGATCTCGTCCTTCGGCAGGACGCGCTTGCCCTGCTCCAGCACGATCTCGCCGTTGACCTCGACACGGGCCTGCTCGATGAGCTCCTCGCAGGCGCGGCGCGAACCCATGCCGGCGCGGGCGAGCACCTTCTGCAGACGCTCACCCTCCTCCTCGGCACCCGGGAAGGTCTTGGGGGTCTTGATCACGGGCTTGTCGGCGTACCGGTCGCGCACGCGCTCCTCGATGCGCGCGTCCAGCTCGCGCGGACGGGACTGGCCGCTGCGGCTGCCCGGACCGCGGCGCGGGCCGCCGGCCCCGCCGATGCCGGGGGTCTTGGAGGTCTTGGGGCCACCCTTGGCCCCACCGCGCGCGGCGGCGCCACGGGCACCCGAGCCGCCCCGGTTGCCGTCGGCCGCGCCGCGGGCACCGCCACCGCCGGCCTTGGCACCGCCGCGGCCGTTGCGCTCACCCTCGGGGCCCACGTCGTAGCGGCGCTCCTCGGGGCGCGGGTTGCGGATACGGGGGGCCTGCTCGCGGTCGCGCGAGTCGGAGCCGCCACCCTGGTAGCCACCACCGGAGCCGCCACCCTGGTAGCCGCCGCCCTGGTAGCCGCCACCGGAGCCGCCGCTGCGGTAGCCGCCGCCGGAGCCGGAGCCGCCACCACTGCGGTAGCCGCCGCCGGAGCCGCCTCCGCGGGCGCCACCACCGCTGGAGCCGCCTCCGCGGGCGCCACCACCGCTGGAGCTGCCGCCACCGGAGCCGCCGCGGTAGCCACCGCCGCCGCCGGAGCCGCCGCCACGGGCGCCACCACGCCCGCCGCCGCCACCGCCGCCGCCGCTGTTCCTGTTGCCACCGTTGCCGTTGCCGCTGCTTCGCATCAAAGTTCCGTCGTCTTGTCGTCTTCATCGGTGTCCGGTGCGTCCGGATCGAACGACGGCACACCTTCTTGCGTCTCGGCTTCGATCGCGTCCGCCTCGGGGAGGAAGGGCGCGAGCTCCGGGAGCTCGTCCAGGCCGCGCAGGCCCATCCGCTCCAGAAAGTAGTTCGTCGTCCTGTATAGGATCGCACCTGTTTCGGGTTCCGTCCCCGCCTCCTCCACCAGACCGCGCTGGAGGAGGGTCCGCATGACCCCGTCGCAGTTGACTCCGCGGACCGCCGAGACCCGCGATCGGCTCACCGGCTGGCGGTACGCGACCACCGCCAGCGTCTCCAGGGCCGCCTGCGTGAGCCGGGCCTGCTGGCCGTCGAGTACGAAGCCCTCGACCGCCGGTGCGTACTGCGCGCGCGTGTAGAACCGCCACCCGCCGGCGACGAGCCGCAGCTCGAAACCCCTGCGCGCGGCCGTGTACTCGTCGGCGAGCTCGCGCAGCGCGTCCGCGACCTCGCGCGGGGTGCGCTCCAGCACCTTGGCGAGGTGCGCCTCGGTCGCCGGCTCGTCCACGACCATGAGCACGGCCTCCAGGGCCGGCTTCAGCTCCAGCGCGGCCACCGGGCTCACATCGTCGCTCAATTCTTCGCCTCCACGATCTGGTCGAACTCGTCGGTCACGGTCGGCATCCCGTCGCCGTCCCCGCCGCTCCAGCGCACGGTGAGCGTCTTCAGCGCCTCCTCCTGGTCGAGGACGACCGCCTTCTCCCGGTACAGCTCCAGGAGGGCCAGGAAGCGCGCCACGACGGTGAGGGTGTCCCCGGCGTCCTCGGTGAGCTCCTGGAAGGTGGCCTCCCCGCGGGCCTTCAGCATCCGCACCACGAGCCCGGCCTGCTCGCGCACGCTGACGAGGGGTGCGTGGATGTGGTCCACGTACACCTGGGGCTTCGCCTTCGGCTGCATGGCCTTCACCGCGAGGCGGGCGAACCCCTCCGGCCCGATGCTGATGACGACCTCGGGCAGCAGATCGGCGTGGTGCGGCTCCAGGCCCACCGTCCGGGGGTAGCGCCTGCCCTCGGCCTCCGCGCGCCCCTCGAAGATCTCGGCGATCTGTTTGTACGCGCGGTACTGCAGCAGGCGCGCGAAGAGCAGGTCCCGGGCCTCCAGCAGGGCGAGGTCCCCCTCGTCCTCGACCTCGGCCGCCGGCAGCAGCCGGGCGGCCTTGAGGTCGAGCAGGGTGGCCGCGACGACGAGGAACTCGGTGGTCTGGTCGAGGTCCCAGTCGGGCCCCATGGCCCGGATGTGGGCCATGAACTCGTCGGTGACCCGGGACAGCGCGACCTCGGTGACGTCGAGCTTGTGCCGCGAGATCAGCTGGAGCAGCAGGTCGAAGGGCCCCTCGAAGTTGGCGAGCCGCAGGGTGAACCGTCCGTCGCCCACGGCGGGGGCGCCTGCGGCGAGCTCAGCGGTGTCGGCGGCCTCGCGAGCCTCGGGAGGGTGCGGACGGCCGTCCCGGCGCTCAGCGGGCCCCTCAGGGGGCCCGGAGGGCTGCCGGGGCTCCGTTCCGCCCTCCACCGGCGCGTGCCGCACCGCGGGCGCCTCAGCGCCTTCGGGAGCCTGTTCCCCGTCCGCCGCGTCGGGTGCAGCGGGCCCGCGCCCCAGCAGTCGCCGGGGCGGTCGGCCTGATTCGGCGGGGAGGGGCATCGCGGTCCAGGTGGCACGGAGGGTCGGCGTGGGGGCCGGGTGCGATGACGCGGCCACGAGCAGCCTAGGGGGTGTCTTGCCCATCGGGCCGTACCCGCCGGTCGCGACAGGACGGGTGGGTGCCCGGGCGCTTCCCGTCGGGGCGCCGAACGCGCTGCCGGCCGGCCCTTCGACCTCCGGGTCCGTGCGGCGTCCGAGGAGACACCCCGGCGACCGCTCCCGGCGCTGCCGACCCGCTCACGGCCCCGGCGGTATGTGCGGCGGCCCGCAGTCGGAGCACGGGTATCTGCGGCACCCCGCAGCCGGAGTACGGATCCCTCGGCGGCATGGAACACGGCCGGGGACCCGGGAGCCCGCCGCAGGCGGGTCAGCGGCCGCGAAGCCGCCGTACGAGGATGCTCGCGTCACCGCGGGACTCGAGGTCGGCGAGGACGACCGCCACCGCCTCCCGGACGATACGGCCCCGGTCGACCGCGAGCCCGTGCTCCCCGCGCAGCACCAGCCGCGCGTGTTCCAGGTCCATGAGCTCCTCGGCGGAGACGTAGACCGTGATCTTCTCGTCGTGCCGCTCGCGGCCGCTGGGCCGCCGGTTCGCTCCCCGGCCCTGCCCCTTGCCCCGGCGGGTCGGGCCGGACGGGCCGGATCCCACGCCGCCGGCCGGGCCGGCCGGGCTGACAGAACCTTCCTGCGGTCGCCGCGGCTGCCCCACGACGGGCCCGCCGGCCTCGCCACCGGCCCCGGCCTCCCGGCTGCGGCCCTCCCCCGCCGTGCCCTCGGCCGACGAGGCCGAGTGTTCCGCGGCGGGTGTCTCCTCGACCCCGCGCCGCGGCGAGGACGACTGGAGCGCCATCCCCCCGGTCGTACGGAACAGTTCGTCGGCTCCGGGCAGACTCACTCGGCGTGACACCGGGCGAGCACCTCCCTGGCCAGCTGGCGGTAGGCGGCGGCGCCGACGGAGTTGGAGGCGTACGTCGTGATCGGCTCACCGGCGACCGTGGTCTCCGGGAAGCGCACCGTGCGGCCGATGACCGTGTGGTACACGTGGTCGTCGAAGGCCTCGACGACGCGCGCCAGCACCTCACGGCTGTGCACCGTACGGGAGTCGTACATCGTGGCGAGGATGCCGTCGAGCTCCAGCTCGGGGTTGAGCCGCTCCTGCACCTTCTCGATGGTCTCGGTCAGCAGCGCCACGCCGCGCAGTGCGAAGAACTCGCACTCCAGCGGGACGATGACCTTGTGAGCCGCCGTCAGGGCGTTCACGGTCAGCAGACCGAGCGAGGGCTGACAGTCGATCACGATGTAGTCGTAGTCGGCCATCAGGGGCTTCAGGGCCCGCTGCAGGGTGGATTCGCGCGCGACCTCGCTGACCAACTGCACTTCCGCAGCGGACAGGTCGATGTTGCTCGGCAGCAGGTCCATGTTGGGGACCGCCGTCTTGAGCAGCACCTCGTCGGCCGACATGCCCCGCTCCATGAGCAGGTTGTAGACCGTCAGGTCGAGCTCCATCGGATTCACGCCGAGACCCACGGACAGCGCGCCCTGGGGGTCGAAGTCGACGAGCAGCACGCGGCGCCCGTACTCGGCGAGCGCGGCACCCAGGTTGATGGTCGACGTGGTCTTGCCCACGCCGCCCTTCTGGTTGCACATCGCGATGATCTTCGCCGGACCGTGGTCGGTCAGCGGACCCGGGATCGGGAAGTACGGGAGCGGGCGTCCGGTCGGGCCGATCCGCTCACGGCGCTGACGGGCAGCGTCGGGGGCGAGGGTGGCCGCGTACTCGGGGTCCGGTTCGTACTCCGCGTCGGGGTCGTAGAAGTGCCCCTCGGGCACATTGTCGTAGTCGGCGAAACCAGTGGGCTTTTCGCCGCTCCGGTCGCCGGCCCTGGAGTTCACGTCTAGGCCGTCCATGCTCTTTTGGGGCGTCGTCATGTGCTGGTGGTTTGCGAAGGTGCGTACTGCGACGGAGCCGACGGCTTCGAGCCCGGTAGGGCCTTGGCCCCGCTCAGGCATCCCTGCTCGACCACCCCCAGGAGCAAATGTCGACTCATTCACAAGTCGTCTTACCTCCTCGGACGTGACCAGGACACTTATCGATAGGTCAGCGTGGCACCATGCCGACGGTTGGCGACTCTATGGCGTGTCACCACTCAGCGGCAACACAATCCGCCGGACCCGGCACGATGTGTCGGCAACCGAACACCACTCTGTCAAGGGCGTGCGAGCTGTCGCTGCGAAGTTTCGCGGGTGTGCGAAAGGGTTAAAGGGTTACGTTCGAGGCGAGTTGAGCGGGGTGCCGGGGCATGCCTCAAACGCATCCGGCCGGACCTCGGGGGGCAAGGTCCGGCCGCATACGTGAGATTGACGTCAGTCGTTGACGTGTCAGCCGAGCAGCGTGCTCAGCTCGAGGGTCCGCAGACCGTGGGCCTCGGCGACCGGACCGTAAACGACCTGGCCGTCATGGGTGTTGAGGCCCAGCGCGAGCGCGGGGTCACGACGCAGCGCCTCGACCCAGCCGAGGTTCGCGAGCTGCACGATGTAGGGCAGCGTGGCGTTCGTCAGGGCGTAGGTGGAGGTGTTCGGCACCGCGCCCGGCATGTTGGCGACGCAGTAGAAGACCGAGTTATGGACCTGGAAGGTCGGCTCGGCGTGCGTGGTCGGACGGGAGTCCTCGAAGCAGCCGCCCTGGTCGATCGCAATGTCGACAAGGACACTTCCGGGCTTCATCTTGGCGACGAGCTCGTTGGTGACCAGCTTCGGGGCCTTCGCACCCGGGATCAGCACGGCGCCGATGACGAGGTCGGCCTCGACGACGGCCTTCTCCAGCTCGAAGGCGTTGGAGACGATCGTCTTGATCTTCGTGCCGAAGATCTTGTCGGCCTCGCGGAGCTTGTTGATGTCGCGGTCGAGCAGGGTCACGTGGAAGCCCATGCCGATGGCGATCTGCGCGGCGTTCCAGCCGGAGACGCCGCCGCCGATGACGACGCACTCGCCGGCGTGGGTGCCGGGGACACCACCCGGGAGGACGCCGCGGCCGCCGGCCGAGCGCATCAGGTGGTAGGCGCCGACCTGCGGGGCCAGGCGGCCCGCGACCTCGGACATCGGGGCGAGCAGCGGAAGCGCGCGGTTGGCGAGCTCGACCGTCTCGTACGCGATGGCGGTGGTCCCGGACTCCAGCAGGGCGTCCGTGCACTCGCGGGAGGCCGCCAGGTGCAGGTAGGTGAAGAGGGTCTGGTCCTTGCGGAGGCGGTGGTACTCCTCCGCGATCGGCTCCTTGACCTTCAGCAGCAGGTCGGCGGTGGCCCAGACCTCATCGGCGGTGCCGAGGATCTCGGCGCCGGCCGAGACGTACTCGGCGTCCGTGATCGAAGAGCCGACACCGGCGTTCTGCTCGACGAAGACCTGGTGGCCGTTACGGACCAGCTCATGCACGCCGGCGGGCGTGATGGCGACCCGGAACTCGTTGTTCTTGACCTCGCGGGGGATGCCGACCTTCATCGTCGATCACGGTCCTTGGCTCAGGGGATTTTAGGGGGCACTTCCATACATACCCGCCCACAAGAACGCGCAACGGGATGCACCACAGGATGACGTGGTGAAGCCAGTCTAATGAAGGATGAGTCGCTGTCTAGCCTTGCAAACGAATAATCTCAGTCGGAAGTACTGCGGATTTCGCAGGCAGCGGGGTCATCTCCCAGCAATCTGTCGGCTGCGGAGCGGTGCAGCCTCGCGGCGGCGGGGTCCCCCAGCCGGTCCAGCGTGTCGGCCAGCCTGACCTGCAGCGCGGCTTGAAGTCGCTGGTCGCCGGCCTTGCGCGCAAGCTCCACCGCCTCGCGGCAGGTGTGCAGCGATTCCTCCGGCCGTCCGGCGTACTCCTGGACCCGCGCCATCTCGCTCAACGCCTTTGCCTGACCCGGGACATCGGCCAGCTTCCGGTAGCCCGCGGCGGCGGCCCGCCAGCTGCGCAGCGCGTCCCCGTACCGGCCCGCGTACGTGTGCACGTTCCCGAGCCGCCCGTACAGCCGGGCCTCGTCCGCGCGCTCCCCCCGCGCGAGCGCCTGGGAGAGCGCCCGGCCGAACCAGTCGGAGGCCCGGTGCCAGTCGGCCAGCTCCTGGTACGCGCCGCCTACGGATTCCATCGCGCGGCCGGTCGCGTACGGGTCGTTCGCCGCCCTTCCGGCGTCCAGCGCGGCCCGGTAGCGCTCCAGGGCCTCCTGGGTCCGGCCGGTCTCGGCGTCCAGGTCGGCCAGGTTCAGCAGGGCGGCGGCCTGCTCCCGGTGCAGGTCGCGCCGCTCGGCCACGTCCAGGACCAGGCGGTGCAGCCCGTACAGCTCGGGGGCGGCCTCGGCGGTGCCACGGTGCGCGGCGAGGGCCCGTACGAGCGCCGCGACCAGCCGGCGGGCCAGGGTGTCCAGCTCCCCGTCGGCCACGGCCAGGGAGGCCGCCGCGGAGAGTGCGGGCAGCCGGGTGTCCAGCCAGGTCTCGGCGGCCCGCCGGTCGGGGAAGCGCAGCGCGCGCGGCAGCCCGTCCAGCAGCTCCTGCAGCCCGTCCTCGTCGGTCGCGGCCATGGCCCGGCAGGAGTGCAGCAGCCGTACGGTGCGCTCCAGCATGCGGGCCCGGGCCAGCTGGACCTCGGCCGGGCGCTCCTTGGACTCCAGCAGGGCCCGGAGCATCGGTACGAGGCAGCCCGGCAGCAGGTACAGGCCGTCCTGAGCATGGTGCAGGAGCCCCAGCCCGGCGAAGTCGTCCAGCGTGGACTGGGCGGCGGCCACGGAGCAGCCGGCGAGGGCCGAGGCGGTGTGCGAGTCGACGATGCCGGCGGGGGCGAGCGGCAGCAGCCGCAGGGTCCGCTGGGCGGGCTGCGGCAGGGACTCGTAGACGAGCCGGAATCCCCGGGCGAGCGGGCCGCCGGCGCCGGCCGGCAGGTCGTGCAGCTGCTTGGCCACGTCGGCGACCGACGCCTTGGGGCGGGCGGCGAGCCATCCGCCGACGAGGACGAGCGCGGCGGGCTGGCCCCCGCACTCCTCGGCGAGGGCCTCGGCGGCCCGCGGGTCGGTTGTGACGCGGGTGTCGCCGATGCGCTGCGCGAGCAGCTCCACGGCGGAGGGCGTGTCCAGGCCGCCGAGGGTGCAGGGCCGCACATCGGGGATCCCCGTGAGCGGCCCCTCGGCGGTGACCACGACGAGGCATTCGGGGGTGTCCGGCAGCAGGGCGTCCACCTGCTGCGGGTCGGCGGCGTCGTCGACCAGGATGATCGCCCGCCGCCCGTCGAGCGCGGTGCGCAGAGCAGAACTCAGCTCGTCCTCGCCGGCGCCCGGCGGGGTGGCCTGCCCCAGCCCCTCCAGCAGACCGCGGACGGCCCGCTCGGTGGCGACGGTCTCCCCGCCGGGAGAGGTGAGCCGGGTCCGGAGCACGCCGTCGGGATACTGCGGGGCGACCTCGTGCACGAACGCCTCCGCCAGGGCGGTGCGCCCGGACCCCGGCCGCCCGGCGACGAGCAGCACCCGCGCACGGGGCGCCTTGGCCTTCCGGCCGGAGAGGGTGTCGAGCCCGGTCCGCGCGATGTCCTCGCGGAGCTCCTTGAGCTCACGCCGCCGCCCGACGAAATCCGTCACGGATTCGCTCCTCTCCCTGCCTTCGGATGGCGAGCGTAGTTCACGCAGAGCGACGACCCGGGTGGAGCGCGGCGGACAAATCCCCCAATCGGATCAGCGGATGGTCCTTTTTTCACGCCCCGCTCGCCCGGCTCGGCCCCGGCGGCTGCGCTCCGCTGCGCCGGACTCCGTCCGTCGCCCTGTGGGGCCCGGCCCCGAACCCCCTCACCGGGGGCCGGCCCCCGGCGGCGGCGCCCCGTCCGGCGGCTACGCCTCGTACGGCCGGGCGGGCCACGGCGCGAGAGCCGGGCGGAGGGTGTCGAGGCCCTCGCCCGCCAGCGCGGCGGACACGGCCAGCACCCCCGTCACCAGCCCCGGATTGCCCAGCTCGCCCGCCAGGACCCCGCGGACCAGGTCGTCGAGGGGAACACGGGCGATCTCCATGTCCGCCTCCTCGTCGGAGCTCTCGAACCGCTTCCCCTCCGCCTCCGCCAGGTCCCGCGCCAAGAAGACCCGGACCGCCTCGTCGGACCCGCCCGGCGAGGAGAAGAAGTCGGCCAGCACCCGCCAGTCCCCCGCCTTGACGTGCGCCTCCTCGTACAGCTCCCGCTGAGCCGCGTGCAGCGGGTTCTCCCCCACCACGTCCAGCAGCCCCGCCGGCAGCTCCCACAGCCGGTGCCGCACCGGGTGGCGGAACTGCTTCAGGATCAGCACCCGCTGCTGCTCGTCGAGGGCGAGCACGCACACCGAACCCGGGTGCACCTGGTAGTCACGGCGGACCACCGCCGAGTCCGGCATCCGGACCTGGTCCGACCGTACGGATGTCTTCGCACCTTCGAACGGAGTGCGCGAGGCGACGACCTCCCACGACTCCGGAGTGTCCACGATGTCGTTGCCCTTGGTCATGACCCGTACCTTCCCGAGAAACGCGACAGCCGGGATACGGATCTCCGTACCCCGGCTGTCTACGTTATGCGGTCAGGCGCTCACTTCGCGGACTGCTGCCGCTCCACGGCCGCCTTGACCAGACCCGCGAAGAGCGGGTGCGGGCGCGTCGGGCGCGAACGCAGCTCCGGGTGGGCCTGGGTGGCCACCAGGTAGGGGTGCACCTCGCGCGGGTACTCGACGTACTCGACCAGCTTGTTGTCCGGGGAGGTGCCGGAGAAGACCAGACCGGCCTTCTTCTCCAGCTCGCCCCGATAGGAGTTGTTGACCTCGTAGCGGTGACGGTGGCGCTCGTCCACGTACGCCTGGTCGCCGTAGACCTCGCGCACGATGGAACCCTCGGCGAGCTTCGCCGGGTACATGCCCAGGCGCATGGTGCCGCCCAGGTCGCCCGCGCCCTCGACGAAGGCCAGCTGCTCCTCCATGGTCGAGATGACCGGGTGCGGGGTGGAGGCGTCGAACTCGGTGGAGTTCGCGTCCTCGATGCCCGCCAGGTTCCGCGCGGCCTCGATGACCACGCACTGCAGACCCAGGCACAGGCCGAGCAGCGGGATCTTGTTCTCGCGGGCGAAGGTGATCGCGCCGACCTTGCCGTTGACGCCGCGGTCGCCGAAGCCGCCGGGCACGCAGATCGCGTCCACGTCGGCCAGCTGCGCCGCCGCGCCCGCCGGGGTCTTGCAGTCGTCGGAGGCGACCCACTTGATCTGGACCCGGGCCTTGTTGGCGAACCCGCCGGCGCGCAGCGCCTCGGTCACCGACAGGTAGGCGTCGGGCAGGTCGATGTACTTGCCGACGAGCGCGACCTTGACCTCGTGGTCGGGGTTGTGGACGCGGTCGAGCAGGTCCTCCCACACCGTCCAGTCGACGTCGCGGAAGGGCAGGTCGAGCTTGCGGACGACGTACGCGTCCAGGCCCTCGGTGTGCAGCACCTTCGGGATGTCGTAGATCGACTTGGCGTCGATCGCCGCGACCACGGCGGCCTCGTCCACGTCGCACATCAGCGAGATCTTGCGCTTGATGGAGATGGGGACGTCGCGGTCGGCGCGCAGCACGATGGCGTCGGGCTGGATGCCGATGTTGCGCAGGGCCGCGACCGAGTGCTGGGTCGGCTTGGTCTTGAGCTCGCCGGAGGGGCCGATGTAGGGCAGCAGCGAGATGTGCACGACGAAGACGTTGTCGCGGCCGACCTCGTGACGGACCTGGCGGACGGTCTCCAGGAAGGGCAGCGACTCGATGTCGCCGACGGTGCCGCCGACCTCGGTGATGACGACGTCGACGTCCTCGGTCGCCATGCGGCGGATGCGGTGCTTGATCTCGTTGGTGATGTGCGGGATGACCTGCACAGTGTCACCGAGGTACTCGCCGCGCCGCTCCTTGGCGATGACCTGCGAATAGACCTGGCCGGTGGTGACGTTGGCCGAGCCGTCGAGGTCGACGTCCAGGAAGCGCTCGTAGTGGCCGATGTCCAGGTCGGTCTCGGCGCCGTCGTTGGTGACGAACACCTCGCCGTGCTGGAACGGGTTCATCGTGCCGGGGTCGACGTTCAGGTACGGGTCGAGCTTCTGCATCGTGACCCGAAGACCGCGCGCCTTCAGCAGCGCCCCCAGGCTGGAGGCCGTGAGGCCCTTGCCGAGGGAGGAAGCGACACCCCCGGTGACGAAGATGTGCTTGGTCGTCATGGATTTGGGCGGCATCGCCAAGAGGGGGCTCCCGTGGTCGCGAAGTGAGGTGCGTCCGGCGCCGGCCACCGTCGAACCGGAAGGTCTCTGGGGGCGCCGAAGCTGCGGTTTCGGGGTGCCTGATTCGCACAGGCAGACCACCGGTCCACGGGGTACCAGCCTATCAGCGCCCGGGCCGGTCCGCCTCCGGCCACGCGGCGCGGGCACCCGCCGCGAGCGCGCCGAAGTGCGCCGGGGCCGCGTACCGCCTGCTCACCCGTTCGGCCGAACGCCATTCTCCCGCGGCTTACGGAGATCACTAGGGTGCCGACATATCCTGCTCGGATATTGCACACATCACCGCCGGGCAGTCCGTCAGACGGCCTAACCGAGCCGATATACGGAATCATGGGCTCAACGCGGAGATCCCTGCACACAGGAGACCGCTCAACCGCGCAATGCAAGCGCCCTTCGGGGCGGACGTGGCCGTTCGACTGGAGATGCACGTGTCCGGGCGCATCGAGGATTACGCACTGATCGGGGACATGCAGACCGCGGCGTTGGTCTGCCGGGACGGGGCGGTGGACTGGTTGTGCCTGCCCCGCTTCGACTCCCATGCCGTGTTCGCGAGCATTCTCGGCACCGAGGATCACGGGTTCTGGCGGATCGGCCCGGCGTTCCCGGCGGGCTCCGAGGCTCCGCGTGCCACCCGCCGCCGCTACCGCGGTGAGTCGCTGGTGCTGGAGTCGGAGTGGGAGACCCCGCGCGGTACCGTCCGCGTGATCGACTTCATGCCGCCCCGCGAGGATCACGCGCCGCAGCTGATCCGCATCGTGGAGGGCGTCAGCGGGCGCGTCCCGATGCGCTCGGCCCTGCGCATGCGCTTCAGCTACGGGCGGGTCGTGCCCTGGGTGCACAAGGTCGACGGGCGGACCGTCGCCGTCGCCGGTCCCGACTCGGTCTGGCTGGACACCGACGCGCAGACCTACGGCAAGGACCTGACGACGTACTCCGACTTCACCGTCGGACCCGGCGACCGCAGGGCCTTCAGCATCAGCTGGCAGCCCTCGCACAAGGGCGCGCCGCAGGCCCCGGACGCCGAGGCGGCCCTGGAGTCGACCGCCGAGTTCTGGCGCGAGTGGGTCGACCAGTGCACCTACCACGGGCCCTACCGGGAGGCCGTGGTGCGCTCCCTGATCACGCTCAAGGCGCTCACGTACGGCCCCACGGGCGGGATCGTCGCCGCGCCGACCACCTCCCTCCCGGAGGAGATCGGCGGGGTACGCAACTGGGACTACCGCTACACCTGGTTGCGGGACGCGGCCATCACCCTCTCCTCGCTGCTGCGCACCGGCTACCGCGAGGAGGCCCGCGCATGGCGCGAGTGGCTGCTGCGCGCGGTGGCCGGCGACCCGGAGAACCTCCAGATCATGTACGGGATCGCGGGCGAGCGGGAACTCGGCGAGACCGAGCTGGACTGGCTGCCGGGCTACGAGGGTTCCCGCCCCGTCCGCGTCGGCAACGGCGCCGCGGGCCAGCTCCAGCTCGACGTGTACGGCGAGGTCACCGAGGCCCTGCACCTGGGCCACATGACCGGCCTCGCCCGCAGCGACTACGCCTCGCTGCTCCAGCTCAAGCTGATCCGCTACCTGGAGACCCATTGGGACCAGCCGGACGAGGGCATCTGGGAGGTGCGCGGCCCGCGCCGCCACTTCGTGCACTCGAAGGTGATGGCCTGGGTGGCCGTGGACCGCACGATCAAGCTGATCGAGAGCGGGGACGCGGACGGCCCGCTGGAGCGGTGGCGCGAACTGCGCGACGAGATCCACCAGGACGTGTGCGAGAAGGGCTACGACAAGGAGCGCAACACCTTCACCCAGTCGTACGGGTCGAGGGAGCTGGACGCCTCCCTGCTGCTGATCCCGCAGATGGGCTTCCTCCCGCCGGACGACAAGCGGGTCATCGGCACCATCGAGGCGATCCAGCGCGAGCTGTCCACGCCCGACGGTTTCATCCTGCGCTACCCGACGGCGGGCCAGGAGGCCGGCGTGGACGGCCTGGAGGGCGACGAGGGGGCCTTCCTCGCCTGTTCGTTCTGGATGGCCGACGACCTGGCGATGATCGGCCGGGTGGACGAGGCGCGGCGGCTCTTCGAGCGGCTGCTGTCGCTGCGCAACGACCTGGGACTCCTGGCGGAGGAGTGGGACCCCCGGCTCCAGCGGCAGGTCGGGAACTTCCCTCAGGCCTTCAGCCACGTTCCGCTGATCGACACGGCGCTGCGGCTGACGGCCAGTGGGGCGTACGGCGGTTAGACGCTCCGTCCGGATCGCCGGGGCCGGCCGCCTGCGCACGCGCGGCCGGCCCGCCGCGCCCCGGTGATCCCCTCCGCCTACGCTGGAAGGGTCCGATGCCCTCCCTCCGGTGGAAGGGGCAGCCATGGATCCCCACTCGAAGGCGGGCGCGGCGCTGACCGCGCTCCGCGAGGATCTGTCCGGCGACGTGTTCACTCCGGAGGATCCGGGCTACGACGGGGCCCGGACCCTCTTCAACGCGATGATCGACCGCAGGCCGGCCGTCATCGCCCAGTGCGAGAGCGCCGAGGACGTGGTGACCGCCGTGCGTTTCGCGCGGGACCTGGACCTGAAGATCGCCGTGCGCGGCGGCGGGCACAGCGTGGCCGGGATGTCCCTCAACGACGGCGGTCTCGTCGTGGACCTGCGCCGGATGCACGAGGTGACGGTCCACCCGGCGGCCAGGGCCGCGCATATCCAGGGCGGGGCCACGATGAGCCACCTGGACCGCGCCTGCGAGCCGTACGCGCTGGCGACCACCGGCGGGCGGGCCTCGACCACCGGCGTGGGCGGCTACGTGCTGGGCGGCGGCAGCGGCTGGCTCGACCGGAAGTTCGGCCTGGCGGTGGACAACCTGCTGGGCGTGGACCTGGTCACCGCCGAGGGCGAGATGGTCCACGCGACCGCGGAGGACCATCCGGAGCTGTTCTGGGGGCTGCACGGCGGCGGCGGGAACTTCGGCATCGCCACCTCCCTGACCCTGCGGCTGCACGAACTGCCCGCCATGTCGATCGCGTTCCTGCTGTACCTGCCGGAGCGCGGGCCCGAGGTGGTCCGTACGTACCGGGACGTCATCGAGGCCGCACCACCGGAGGCCTCCGGCGCCGCCCTCTACGTGACCGGCCCGCCCGAGGAGTTCGTCCCGCCGCACCTGGTCGGCCTGCTGCTGGCCGGCGCCCTGCTGACGTATGCGGGCCCCGAGGAGGAGATGCGCAGACTGGCCGCGCCCCTGCTGGCGATCCCGCACGAGTCCGAGATCGTCACGGCCATCCCCTACGCCGAGCTGCAGTGCATGATCGACGACCCGCCCGGCATGCGGAACTACTGGTCGGCGGAGTACCTCAGCAGTGCCCCGGACGCGTTCGTGGACGTCTTCTGCGCCCGCGCCGAGTCCATGCCGGTGCCGACCGGCACCCAGCACCTGGTCTTCCCCCAGGGCGGCGCCATCGCCTCCGGACCGGCGGATTATCCCGTGCCGTACCGCGACGCACCCTGGGCGGTGCACCCGTTCGGGATCTGGGAGGACGAGGCCGACGACGACCGGTGCCGGCAGTGGGTCAAGGACGTCCGTACCGACGTCCAGCCGTGGAGCACCGGCGCGGTCTACCTCAACTTCACCGGGGACGAGGGCCGCGACCGGGTGGTCTCGGGCCTCGGCGACGAGAACATGCAGCGGCTGGGCGCGCTGAAGCGCCGGTACGACCCCGACAACGTCTTCCGGTTCAACCACAACATCCAGCCCGCCTGAGCGGGTACCGGCCTCCCCATGACGCACGCCACGGCCGACAGATGGTCCGATCATCTCCCTTTCCGGGCGGCGGGTCGTCGGCCGGACGGGGGCACGAGGGCCCCCTGAGGGGGGAGTGATGTGATCGGAGCAGGCCGCCCGGTACCGTCCCGCGATATGGAAAACCAGGGCGGGATCACGGTTCAGCGGGCACTGGAGCTGCCGGGGCTGCGCAGCGGGCTGCCGGAGGTGATGGCCTGCGCCGACCGCCTGGGCCGGACAGTCCGCTGGGTGCACGCGGGCGAGGTGCCGAACATCGCCTCCCTGCTCAAGGGCGGCGAGCTGCTGCTGACCACCGGCCTCGGCCTCGGCACGCGGCCCGCCGAGCAGCGTGCCTTCGTACGCCGCCTCGCCGACCGGGGGATCGCCGCGCTGGTGGTCGAGCTGGGCCCGCGCTTCACGCGGCTGCCGGCGACGATCGTGGAGACGGCGCGCTCGGCGGGTCTGCCCCTGGTCCAGCTCCACCGCGAGGTCCCCTTCGTCACGGTGACGGAGGAGGTCCACACCGAGATCGTCAACCACCACTACGCGCTGCTGCAGCGGGCCGAGGAGGTCCACCGGCGCTGCACGGAGGCCCTGTTGGGCGGCGGCGGCATCCCGCAGGTGCTGCGGATCCTGGCCGACTTCACGGGCAACCCCGTCTTCCTGGAGACCCCGGACGGGCAGTTGCTGTACGCGGCCGGCAGCTCGGCCGGGGATGCCGGCGCGGACCCGCTTCAGGTCTGGGAAGGCCTTCGGGGCCAGCGTGAGGCCGAGCCCTCGGCGAACACGGTGGTGGTCGACGTACCGGGCGGGGGCCACGGCACGGGCTCGGTCCGGGCCCGGGTCGTCCTCGTCGGGGTCTCGTCCCCACTGCTCCCGGTGCACAAGATGGCGGCCGAGCGCACGGCCGGCGTGCTGGCCGTCGTCCTGATGCAGGCACGGCAGGAGGAGGAGCTGGCGGCCCGCGGCCGCGGCGACTTCCTGACCGACCTGGCGGAGGGCCGCATCTCGGCGGAAGACGCCCCGGCGCAGGCCCGCGTCCTGGGCTTCAAGCCGGGCGGGGGTCCGCTGCTGCCGGTGGTGATGCGGCTGTCCACTGACCTCGGCCCGTCCGGGAACTGGGCGGTCCTCGCCCGTGCGGTCCTGGAGGAGCTGTCGTCCGTCGGGGTCCCGGTCCTGCTGGGCGTCCGACCGGTGGAAGGCCGCGTCCCCCTGCTCGTGTCCCTGCGGGCCGAGTCGGAGCGCACGGCGGTGGCGGACCGGGTCGCGGCCGCACTGCGGGCGGGCGTCGAACGCGCGGGCCTGGACCGTGCGGCCGCCCCGCCGGCCGTGGTCGTCGGTGTCGCGGGCGGCTGGGCGGCCGCCTCGGCGGGCCTGCGCCACGCCGCGGAGACCGCCACGGCGGCGCACGGCCTGCCCGCCCGGCCCTGGTACGACGCGAGGAGGCTGGACATCGACCTCCTCCTGTGGCGGCTGCGCGAACACCCCGACCTGGCGGCGTTCGTGGACCGCGCGATCGGCCCGCTGCGCGTCCACGACACGGCCTCACGGCCGCCGCTGCTGCCCACGCTGGAGACGTACCTGGCCCACGCGGGCCGCAAGGCGGAGACGGCCCGCGAACTCCACCTGAACCGCCAGACCCTCTACAACCGCCTGGCCCGCATCTCGGAGCTCCTGGGCACGGACCTGGACGACCCCGAAACGGTGCTCTCCCTGAGCCTGGCCCTCCGCGCCCGCCGTCACACGACCACGCCGTCCGCTCCCTGACGGGGCTCCGCCCCCGGATCCCCTACGGCGCTCCGCACCCGCGGGCGGAGCCCCGATCGTTCGGCCCCGACGGCGTGTCAGGCGCGGGATCGGGGCAGGGCAGCCGGCAGTGGCCCGTGCTACGGCCGCCGGCGTTCCATCAACTCGTCGTAGACGGACAGGACCTGCGCGACCGTGTCGTCCTCCGACGGCCACGTCGCAGCCTGCGCCCGCCCCGCCGCGGCCAGCGCACCCCGCCGCTCCGGATCGGCCAGCAACCCGGTCACCGCGGCGGCCAGCGCCCCCGCGTCGCCACACGGCACCAGCACCGCCCCCTCACCCACCAGCTCCGGCACGGCCCCCACCGCCGTGGCCACCAGCGGCACCCCCGCCCGCAGCGCCTCCTGCGCCGGCAGCGCCCGCGCCTCCCACCGGCTCGGCAGCACCGCCAGGTCCGCCGCGGCCAGCAGCTGCGCCGCGTCCCGGCGGCGTCCCAGCAGCCGTACCGGGAGCCCCTCGGTCTCGATCCGCCGGGACAGTTCGGCCCGTAGCGGCCCTTCACCGGCGATCACAAGCAGCGGTGCGGGTTCCAGCGTCCGCCACTCCCGTGCCGCGTCGAGCAGTACGGAGTACCCCCGGTGCGGCACCAGGCTCCCGACGGCGATCAGCAACGGCCGCTCCACCACGCCCAGTTCCGCCCGGACCTTGCCGGGATCCACGGCCGCCTCCAGGCCTCCAGGGACCGCCGGGACCGCCACGGGTGCCAGCCGTGCGTCCCTGGCGCCGCGCCGCCGCGCGTGGTCGACCTGGTTCGAGGAGGCCCCGAGCACCACCGCCGCGGCCCGCGCCACGTGCCGTTCGAGCATCCGGCTCAGCCGCCCGAGCGCACCGGCGGCCGTCGGGCCGTCGCCGTGCCAGCTCACCACCAGCGGCACCCGGCGCCCCCGCATGGCCACCGCGGCCCGCATCCCGGCCCGCACGCCGTGCGCGTGCACGACGTCGGCTCCGGCGCACGCGGCCCGCAGCACGCTCACCGCGTCGGGCGCGAACTGCGCCCCGGCGCCGGTGAAGTCGTACTCCCCCTCGGCCTGCACGGGCGCGCACACCGTGACCCGGACTCCGCGCGCGGCGAGTCCGGTCGCGAGCGACCGTACGTGGGCGCTGCTGCCCGCGCCGGCGCCGCCGAGTACCTGGACGGTGCGCAGCGGCTGCCTTCCGTAGGGCTGGGCCGGGACGGTGGTGGAGACCGGGGAGCTGCTCACGGGCCGAAGCTCCAGGGTGAGGGAGTCATAGTCGACGCCAAGGATGCCAGTCCGCACGCGCGTTCCGGGACCATACGGGTGCGGATCCCGTACGAGATACCGCCGGACACCCCTCATTCCTCACCCACACGGACTAGGCCGGCTCTTCCGGATCTTGCCTGACCCGCGACGCCTGGCACGGCACCTCGCCGCGTTGTCGCGTCGCGCGAGTACGACGAGTACGAGCTGCGACGCTCCGCCTTGCGATGCACCGCACCAGACGCCGCGGGCTCAACCGGCAAGATCCGAAAGAGACGGCCTGATGCCGCGACACCCCGGCGACTGTGCCCACCGACGCGCGGACACGGCGAAGGGCCCGGAACGCCGTACGTCCCGGTCCTGCCTCGCACGTGTCGTCTCAGCCGTCCGCGCGCGCCGCGGCCAGCAGCTCCTCGGCGTGCGCACGCGCCGAGGCCGAGTCCTCGTGGCCGGCCAGCATGCGCGAGAGCTCGCGGATGCGGTCCTCGCCCTCCAGGACGGTGACCCCGCTGCGGGTGACCGAGCCGTCGCTGGTCTTCTCGACCAGCAGCTGCCGGTCCGCGAAGGCCGCCACCTGCGGCAGGTGCGTGACGACCACGACCTGCGCCGACTTGGCCAGCTTCGCCAGCCGCCGGCCCACCTCGACCGCCGCCTTGCCGCCGACTCCCGCGTCCACCTCGTCGAAAAGGTAAGTGGGCACCGGGTCGGAGCCCGCGAAGACGACCTCGACGGCCAGCATCACCCGGGACAGCTCACCGCCCGAGGCGCCCTTGGCGATCGGCCGCGGCTGGGCCCCGGGGTGCGGGGCCAGCAGCAGTTCGACCTCGTCCGCGCCGGACGGGCCGTAGGCGACCGGGCGGCCGTCCACTTCCACGCCGTCGGGGTCCTCGGTCTGGCGGACGTCGATCGTCACGCGGGCGTGCGGCATCGCCAGCGAGGCCAGCTCCTCCGTCACCGCGGAGGCGAAGCGGGTCGCGGCCTCCACCCGTGCGTCCGTCAACGCCTGGGCCAGCAGGGACAGTTCGGAGCGCAGTCCGTCCCGCTCGGCGGTCAGCTCGGTGATCCGCTCGTCGTCGCCGTCCAGCTCCAGCAGCCGCGCCGCGCCCTGCTCGGCCCACTCCAGTACGGCGTCAACGGTGCCCTCGGAGCCGTACTTGCGCGTCAGCTGGGTCAGGGCCGCCCGCCGCTCCTCCACCGCGGCCAGGCGCAGCGGATCGGCGTCCAGGTCGTCGGCGTAGCCCGCCAGCTCCCCGGCCACGTCGGACAGCAGGATGCCCAGCTCCCCGATCCGCTCGGCGAGAGAGCCGAGCGCCGGGTCGTGCGACCGTACGGATTCCAGCGCCCGGTGGGCGCCGGCGACGAGCATGTTCGCGTCGATGGCCTCCGGGTCCTCGGGGTTGCCCGCGAGCGCGGCGTGCGCCACCTGGGCCGCCGAGGCCAGCGATTCGGCGTGCCCGAGCCGCTCGGCCTCCGCCGCCAGTCCGGTGTCCTCGCCGGCCACCGGTTCCACGGCCGCGATCTCCTCCAGCCCGAAGCGCAGCAGGTCGGCCTCCTGGGCCCGCTCCCGGGCCCGGGTGGTGATCTCCTCCAGCTCGACGGCGACCGCGCGGAGCCGGCGGTAGGCAGAGCCGTACTTCTCCAGCGGGACGGCGACGGCGTCCCCGGCGTACCGGTCGAGGGCCTGCCGCTGCCGGGCCGGGCGCAGCAGCCCCTGCTGGTCGGTCTGCCCGTGTACGGCGACCAGGTCGTCCGCGAGCTCGGCGAGCAGGCCGACGGGTACGGAGCGGCCGCCGACGTGGGCGCGCGAACGCCCCTCGGCGGACACGGTCCGGCTGATCAGCAGGGCGCCGTCGTCGAGCTCGGCGCCGGCCTCCTCGGCGCGTACCGCAGCGGGGGCGTCCGGGCGCATCACGATGCGGCCCTCGACCACCGCCGCCTTGGCGCCGATCCGTACCAGGGCCGGGTCGGCGCGACCGCCGAGCAGCAGCCCGAGGCTGGTGACGACCATCGTCTTGCCCGCGCCGGTCTCGCCGGTCACCGCGGTGAAACCGGGCGACAGCTCGACCACCGCGTCGTCGATGACCCCGAGCGACCGTATCCGCATCTCCTCAAGCACGGGACGACGATACCGAGGTTTCACCGGTGCCATGTGACGTCACCCGCCCCGAGTTCTCCGAACGGATGTGCTATTGAGGCGGCGGGGCCGCCTCCCCGGCACGGTCCTCGTGGGGCGCCCCGCGCCAACCCGACACCGGCAGCGCGAACTTGGCGACGAGCCGGTCCGTGAAGGACGCGTGGTGCAGCCGGGCGAGCCGCACGGGAACGGCCCCCCGCCGGACTTCCACCCTGGCTCCGGCCGGCAGCTCCAGCATGCGGCGACCGTCGCACCACAGCACCCCGTGCGGGGTGCCGTTCTGCACTTCCACCGCCAGCACCGAGTCCGGCGACGTCACCAGCGGCTTCGCGAACAGCGCGTGCGCGCTGATCGGAACCATCAGCAGCGCCTCCACCTCCGGCCAGACCACCGGCCCGCCCGCGGAGAAGGCGTAGGCCGTCGAACCCGTCGGCGTCGCGCACACGATCCCGTCACAGCCGAAGCCGGTCACCGGGCGCCCGTCGATCTCCAGGACCACCTCCAGCATCCGCTCCGGCGACACCTTCTGGACGGCGGCCTCGTTCAGCGCCCAGTCCCGGTGGACCACGTCGCCGTTGGTGCGCACGATCACGTCGAGGGTCATCCGCTCCTCGACCTCGTACGAGCGCGCCACCACCCGGTCCACGACCTTGTCCAGGTCGTCGCGCTCGGCCTCGGCGAGGAAGCCGACCCGGCCCAGGTTGACGCCCAGCATCGGCACCCCCGAGGCGCGCGCGAACTCCGCACCGCGCAGCAGGGTGCCGTCCCCGCCCAGCACGATCAGCAGCTCACACCCGTCGAGCACGTCCGGCGCGGACTCGGTGACCAGCTCCACCTCGGGCGGCAGGGGCAGGTCCACCGCCTCGTGCGTGAAGACGCGTACGCCCAGCCCGCACCGCAGCAGGCCCTTCACGACCAGCTCGGCACTGCGGATGGCCGCCGGCCGTCCGGTGTGCGCGAGCAGGAAGACGGTGCGTTCCCCCGATGAATCTGTCACTGCGGCCCCTCCGCCACTGCTCGGTCAACATCCGCCGGGTCGAGTGCCGGTGCCCCCGCCCGCAGCCACAGAAAGTACTCGACGTTCCCCGACGGGCCCGGCAGCGGGCTCGCGGTCACCCCTACGACCCCCAGCCCCAGCTTCGCCGCCTGCGCCGCGACCTCGCGCACGGCCTCGGCCCTCAGCTCCGGGCTGCGCACCACCCCGCCGCTGCCCAGCCGGTCCTTGCCGACCTCGAACTGCGGCTTGACCATCAGCACCAGGTCCGCGTCCGGCGCGCAGCACCGTACGAGCGCGGGCAGTACCAGCCCGATGGAGATGAAGGACAGATCACCGACGACCAGGTCGACGGGAAGCCCGTCGATCTGCTCGACCGTCAGCTCACGGACGTTCGTCCGGTCCTTGACGGTGACCCGGTCGTCGCTCTGCAGCGACCAGGCGAGCTGCCCGTAGCCGACGTCGACGGCCACGACGTGGGCCACGCCCGCCCGCAGCAGCACGTCGGTGAATCCTCCGGTGGAGGCGCCGGCGTCGAGCGCCCGGCGGCCCTCGACGCGCAGCCCCTGCGGCTGGAAGGCCGCCAGTGCGCCCGCGAGCTTGTGGCCGCCGCGGGAGACGTAGTCGGGGTCGCTGTCGTCCTTGAGGACCACGAGGGCCGCACTGGTCTCGACCTGGGTGGCGGCCTTGGTCGCGGTGGTGCCGCCCACGGTCACCCGGCCCGCGGCGATCAGCTGCGCGGCGTGCTCGCGCGAGCGGGCCATGCTGCGGCGTACCAGTTCGGCGTCCAGGCGGCGGCGTGCCACTCCTGCCACGTTCGGTTCAGCTCCTGTTTTCGTACGGACCAGGGACGGGCGGTGCGTCCAGCGCGGTCAGCGCCTCGCGCAGCCCCCTGTGGACATCCTCGTACACCTCGGCGTGTCCGTCCGCCGCGAGGTGGTCCGCGTCCGCCAGCCGCGCCAGGTGTGCGTCCACTGCGGCGTGCCCGGTGGGCGTGCGGGCGACGCCCAGCGCCACGGGCCGGGCGGCGGCTCCGGCCTCCGCCTCGGCCTCGGCTCCGCCCTCGGCTTCGGCCTCGGCTTCGGCCCGGGTCTCGGCAGCTTCGTCGGTCATGCCCCGACGCTACCGCGAAGCGCCCCGCGACCACGTACGGCTCTGCGGTACGGTCGTGATCACGATGGCTACGATCCAGGAGTGCCGCGAAGCACTCGACCACCTCTCCGGCAACCTCGCACGGGCCGAAGGCGACGTGCGCGGCGCGGCCGCACTCGACCGCTCCCTGAGCTGCCACATCACGGACCTGGACCAGACGTTCACGGGCCGCCTCGACGCAGGCCGGATCCGGGTGGACGCGCTCGCCCCGGGCCCGCCGGCCGCAAAGGCCGAGATCCGCCTCGCGATGACCGGCGACGACCTGGTCGCGCTGGTGGCGGGCGAGCTGAAGTTCGCCAAGGCCTGGGCCACCGGCCGGGTAAAACTGGAAGCCGGGCTCCGCGACCTCCTCCGCCTGAAATCCCTCCTGTAGCCGCCGTCCCATCCCAGCCTCGCCGGTCGATTCCGGCCTCGCCGGCCCATCCCAGCCTCGCCGGCGTTCGAGGCGCGAGGTCCGGGGCGGAGCCCGGTCTTTCACGCCCGCCGGTCGATTCCGGCCTCGCCGGCGTTCGAGGCGCGAGGTCCGGGGCGGAGCCCCGGTCTTTCACCGCCGGGCGGATCCAGCCCCGCCGGCAGGCGCGGGGCAGCGTCCCCGCCGCGGCCCCGCGCCCCACTACACCGCGGCCCCCGCCCCCGCCCGAGCCCTCCGCGCCGCCGGAATCACCAACGGCGTCCCCGTCTCGGGATCGTCGATGATCTGGCAGCGCAGCCCGAACACCGTCTCCACCAGCTCCGCGGTGACCACCTCGGCCGGCGGCCCCTCCGCGACGACCCGCCCGCCCCGCATCGCGATCAGGTGCGTGGCGTAGCGCGCGGCGTGGTTGAGGTCGTGCAGCACCGCGACCAGGGTCCGCCCCTGCTCCTCGTGCAGCTCGGCGCAGAGGTCCAGCACGTCGATCTGGTGCTGGATGTCCAGGTACGTCGTCGGCTCGTCGAGCAGCAGCAGCGGCGTCTGCTGGGCCAGCGCCATCGCGATCCACACCCGCTGCCGCTGCCCGCCCGACAGCTCGTCCACGGCCCGGTCGGCGAGCTCGGCGACCCCGGTCGAGGCCATCGACTCGTTCACGACCCGCTCGTCCTCGGCCGACCACTGCCGCAGCAGCCCCTGATGCGGGTAGCGGCCGCGCGAGACCAGGTCGGCCACCGTGATGCCGTCCGGCGCGATCGAGGACTGCGGGAGCAGGCCCAGCGTCTTCGCGACCTTCTTCGCCGGCATCGTCCCGATGGCCTGCCCGTCCAGCAGAACCCGCCCGGCGGACGGCTTCAGCATCCGCGACAGGGCCCGCAGCAGCGTGGACTTGCCGCACGCGTTGGGGCCGACGATCACCGTGAAGGAGTTGTCGGGGATCTCCACCGACAGGTTCTCGGCGATGACCCGCTGGTCGTAGCCGAGGGTCACGTTCTCCGCGGTCAGCCGCTGCACTTGCGTACTCCTCAGTTCTTGATGCGTCGCGGCCCGGTCGGTCGCGGTCATATACGTCCGGCCTTGCGCTCGGTGACGAGCAGCCAGAGGAGGTAGACACCGCCGACGAGCCCGGTGACCACGCCCACCGGCAGCTGGTCGGCGCCGAAGGCCCGCTGCGAGGCCCAGTCGGACGCCATCAGCAGCACCGCGCCCATCAGCGCGGCGCCCAGCAGGTTCCCGCCGGGCGAGCGGGTCAGCCGCCGGGCCAGCTGCGGCGCGGCCAGCGCGACGAAGCTGATGGGCCCGGCCGCGGCGCTCGCCGCGGTGGTGAGCAGGATCGCCGCGAGCATCAGCAGCAGCCGGGTGCGCTCCACCCGTACCCCGAGGGCGTACGCGGCGTCGTCGCCCATCTCCATCATCCGCAGGGCCCGGCCCTGCCCGAGGACCAGCGGGAAGAGCACCGCGCAGACCGCGAGCAGCGGCCACACCTGCGCCCAGTCCCGGCCGGCCAGCGAGCCGGTGAGCCACACCATGGCGCGGGTGGCCTCGATCATCTGGGCCTTGGTGATCAGGTACTGGATCACGGCGATGAGCATGGCGGAGGCGCCGATGCCGACCAGGACCAGCCGGTAGCCCTGGATGCCCTGCTTGTACGCCAGCAGGTAGACGACGACTCCGGCGAGCAGGCCGCCGGCCAGTGCCCCGACGGCCACCGCGGTGGCGTCGCCCTTGAACAGGATGATGACGACGAGCGCGCCGACCACCGAGCCGTACCCGAAGCCCAGCAGGTCCGGGGAGCCGAGCGGGTTGCGGGAGACGGACTGGAAGACGGCTCCGGCCATCCCGAGGGCGGCGCCGACGAGCAGGGCGACCAGGACCCGCGGCAGCCGCAGGTCGTTGACGATGAATTCGTTGGCGGGGGTGCCGTTGCCCAGCAGGGTCTGTACGACGTCCCACGGTGCGATCTGGAAGTCGCCGGTGCCGATCAGCACGACGGCGAGCGCGAACGCCACGGCGGTGAGCAGGACCCCGACGGCCAGGGCGCGCCGCTCGACGCGCAGCGAGACCCCGCCGGGCAGGTGCAGCGGACGGGGCCCCGACCGGCGCGTGCGGGGTGTGTCGGTCGTGGTCACGGCCGCGGTCGTGGTCGTGGTCACAGCTGGGCCATCCTCTTGCGCCGAACCAGGTAGATGAAGACGGGGCCGCCGATGAGCGCGGTGACCACGCCGACCTGCAGCTCGGCGGGCCGGGTGACGACCCGTCCGACGACGTCGGCGCCGAGCAGCAGGACGGGCGACAGGACCGCGGAGTACGCGAGCACCCAGCGCATGTCGGGACCGGTGAACGCCCGGACGAGGTGCGGGATCATCAGCCCGATGAAGACGATGGGCCCGCACGCGGCGGTCGCCGCACCGCACAGCAGCGTGACGGCGATCATGGCGCCGATGCGCGTCCACGTCAGGTGGGCGCCGAGCGCGCGCGCCGTGTCGTCGCCCATGGCCATCGCGTTGAGCGGCCGGCCGAGCGTCAGCGCGAGCACCGCGCCGACGAGCAGGAAGGGGGCCACCTGGCGGACGGTGTCCATGTTGGCCGAGGCCAGCGAGCCCACCGTCCAGAAGCGCAGCTTGTCCAGCGCCTTGCTGTCCATCAACTGCACCGCGTTGATGTAACCGACGAGGGCGGCGCTGGCCGCCGTACCGGCGAGTGCGAGGCGCACCGGCGTCGCGCTGCGGCTGCCGCCGAGCACGTACACGACGACCGAGACGACGGCGGCGCCGAGGAAGGCCCACCACACGAACTCGCTCAACGAACGCGCGCCGAAGAAGCTGATCGCGGAGACCACGGCGGCCGCGGCGCCGGCGTTGACGCCGAGGATGCCGGGCTCGGCCAGCGGGTTGCGGGTCAGCGCCTGCATCACGGCACCGGACAGGCCGAGTCCGAGCCCGACCATCAGGCCGAGGATCGTGCGCGGGACCCGCAGGTCCCGCACCACCACGTCGGAGGGTGTCCCCGCGTAGGCGAACAGGCCGTGCCAGACCTCGTCCAGGGGCATCGGCTTGGCGCCCACGGCGACGCTCACGACCGCGATCAGTGCCAGCACCCCGAGGGCGGCGAGCAGACCGGCGGCGCGCACGGCATGGCGCGGGCGGACCACGGCGGCGTCGGCGCCCTGCTCGGGCGCCGCGCTCCGTTCGGGTTCAGGGGGACTCTTGACCAACACGCAGGTTAGGTTAGCCTACCCTCCGGCTCGCACAGGCCCCCTGGGTGACCCTAAAGACCCAGCCTGGCCAGCGCCTTCGCCGCGTCCAGCGTGCAGACGCCGTCCCCGGCGGCCGTCCAGGCCGCCGCACACAGCGCGCGCAGACCGTCGACCGGATCGACGTCCACCCCGCCTTCCGCGCCTTCCCCGCCGTCCCGGCCTCCCGCGGCCGCCTCGCGCAGTTCGAGCACACCGCTGTTCAGCGCGACCGCCGTCCAGCCGCCGCAGCCGAAGCCGTCCTCGACCGGCTGCACCTCCGGCTGCCCGGCCAGCAGCCCGCGCAGGTCCCGGTCCACGTACGTCGGCCGGTGCCGCGGCTCGGCCCGCAGCAGCTGCTCCGCGTCCGTCACCCCGGTCAGCACCAGCAGCGAGTCCACCTCCCCGTTGAAGGCGCCCTCGATGTCGGTGTCCAGCCGGTCCCCGACCACGAGCGGCCGCTTCGCCCCGGTCCGCAGCACCGTCTCCCGGTGCATCGGGGGCAGGGGCTTGCCCGCCACCTGCGGCTCCGCGCCCGTGGCGATCCGTACGACCTCCACCGCGGCCCCGTTGCCCGGCGCGATCCCCCGCGCCCCCGGGATCGTCAGGTCGGTGTTCGACGCGAACCACGGCACTCCGCGGTTGATCGCGTACGAGGCCTCCGCGAACCGCCCCCACGCCAGGTCGGGCCCGCCGTACCCCTGGACGACCGCCGCGAGGCCCTCCTCGTCGGCCGACTCCACCGGCACGAGGCCCCGCTCGCGCAACGCGACCCGCAGCCCCTCCCCGCCGATCACCAGCACTTTGGCCCCCGGCGCGACCTGCTCCGCGATCAGCCGCGCCACCGCCTGCGCGGAGGTGATCACCTCGCCCGCCTCCGTCGGGATGCCCAGCTCGCCCAGGTGCTCGGCGACCGCGTCCGGGGTCCGCAGCGCGTTGTTCGTGACGTACGCGAGGTGCATCCCGTCGGCCCGAGCCGAGGCGAGGGACTCCACCGCGTGAGCGATGGCCTCGCCGCCCGCGTACACCACTCCGTCCAGGTCCAGCAGAGCGGTGTCGTACGCCTGGTGCAGACTCTGCTCACACGCCGCGGGACTGGTCCTGATCTGCCGGGTCATCCTTGCCGCTCCTCACTGTCGATCTTGTCCGATTCCGTCTGCCCCGATCATCCCGCATGACGAGACGCGAATTACCATGCACCAATGACCACATCTGGCACCGCGGACCACGGGTTGCGTCTGATCCCGTTCCATGGCCTGCGCTACGTCCCGGAACGTGTCGGCAGCCTCGCCGCCGTCACCTCGCCGCCGTACGACGTGGTCGTGCGCCCCGACGGAGTCGACCACCTCGAATCCGCCGACCCGCACAACATCGTCCGCCTGATCCTCCCTCAGGCGGGCACCCCGGCCGCACGCAACGAACAGGCCGCGCGCACCCTGCACGACTGGCTCGCCGAGGGCATCCTCAGTGCCGACCCCGAGCCCGCGCTCTACGTGTACGAGCAGCGCCGGGCCGGTCTGCTCCAGCGCGGTGTCATCGGCGCACTCGCCCTGTCCACCGCCGACGCCGGCATCGTCCTGCCCCACGAGGACGTCATGCCGGACGTGGTCACCGACCGGGCCGGCCTGATGCGGGCGACCTCCGCGAACCTCGAACCCCTCCTCCTCACCTACCGGGGCGAGGACCCGGGTGCGGGGGCGGCAGCGGTCGTCGAGCGGACCTCCCGGCGCGCTCCCCTCCTGTCGACGACCACCGAGGACGGCTTCCAGCACCGCCTCTGGGCCATCACGGACCCGGACGAGCTCGCCACCGTCACGGCCGATCTCAGCCACCGCCAGGCCCTCATCGCCGACGGCCACCACCGCTGGGCGACCTACCTGCGCCTCCAGGAGGAGCACTCCTCTCCCACCGCTCCCACCGCATGGGACTTCGGCCTGGTCCTCCTCGTGGACACCGCCCGCTACCCGCTCCAGGTCCGCGCCATCCACCGGATGCTGCGCCGCCTCCCGGTCGCCGACGCCCTCGCCGCCCTCGGCGGCCACTTCCGGATCCGCCCGGTCGACGGGCCGCTTCCACTCGCCCTGGACACCCTCGCGGACGCCGCGGAACGCGGCAACGCCTTCCTGATCACCGGCGACGGCACCTTCCACCTGGTCACCGATCCCGACCTGGCCCTCCTCGACCGCACGGTCCGGCACGACCGCCCCGAGGCCTGGCGCCGGCTGGACGCCACCGTCCTGCACGAGACGCTGCTCGACGCCCTCTGGCACGTCCCGGACGCCCCGGACCAGATCACGTACATCCACGACGCAGCGTCCACCGTAGAGATGGCCGAACGCCATGGGGGGACCGCCGTCCTGCTGCACCCCGTACGGGAGGAAGTCGTACGGGACCTGGCCCGCCAGGGCGTCACCATGCCCCGCAAGTCCACCTCCTTCGGCCCGAAGCCGGCGACCGGCCTGGTCCTGCGCGGCCTGGACTGACCTGCTCCGGACATGACGAAGGGCGGTACCCCGACCGGGGTACCGCCCTTCGTTCACTTCACCGTGCCTCAGGCCTTGTCGCGGCCCGTGTCCGGCTCGTCGTCCTCGACGTCGGCGTCGGCCTCGGACTGCTCCAGCGGCTCGTACTCCTCGTCGTCCTCGTCGTAGTACTCGGCGACGTCGGTGGCGCGCTCGGCCGCGGCGATCTCCGCCGCGTCCTCACCCTCGGCCTCGTCCTCGTCCTCGTCCTCAGCGAGGTCGATGTCGGACAGGTCGACGGCGGCGTCGACGAACTCGACGCCGTCGAGCTCGGCGAGGCGGTCGGAGGCGTCGGTGGCCCCGTCCTTGTCCGCTTCGAGGGTCTTGGCGAACCACTCGCGCGCCTCGTCCTCACGACCGGCCGCCAGCAGGGCGTCGGCGTAGGCGTACCGCAGGCGTGCGGTCCAGGGCTGGATGGAGCTGGACGCCAGCTCCGGGCTCTGCAGGGTCACGATGGCCGCTTCGAGCTGCCCCTGATCCCGCCGGGCACCGGCCGCGACGAGACGCATCTCGACCTGACCGGCCTTGTCCAGCTTCTGTACCTCCGGCTCACCGGCCATGGCCAGCGCCCGCTCCGGACGGCCGAGGCCGCGCTCGCAGTCGGCCATGACCGGCCACAGCTCGACCGAGCCGGTCATGCGCTTGGCGGCACGGAACTCCGCGAGGGCCTCGCTGTACTTCTGCGTGGCGTACGCGGCGAAGCCGGCGGCCTCGCGGACGGCGGCGACGCGGGAGGCCAGCCGCAGGGCGATGCGCGAGTACGCGTACGCCTGCTCGGGCTCGTCGTCGATCAGCCGGGCGACCATGACCAGGTTCTTGGAGACTTCTTCGGCCAGACCCTTGGGCAGGCTCAGCAGCTCCTGGCGCACATCGGCATCGATCTCGAGGCCGGTGACGTCGTCGTCGATCGGAAGCCGCTTGACCGGGTCACGGTCGGAGCGGAAGTCACGGTCGCCGCCACGGTCATCGCGACCACGGTAGCCACCACGGTCACCACCCCGATCGTCACGGCCGCCACGGAACCCGCCGCGGTCGCCACCGCGATCGTCACGGCGGGGGTAGGACGGGCGGTCGCCACCACGGTCGTCACGGCCGCCGCGGAAGCCACCGCGCTCGTCGTCCCGACGCGGGTACGACGGACGGTCGCCCCCGCGGTCGTCACGGCGGAAGCCGCCGCCACCACCGGTGGGACGGTCACCCCCGCGGTCGTCACGACGCGGGTAGGACGGACGGTCGCCACCACGGTCATCACGGCGGAAACCGCCGCCACCACCGGTAGGACGGTCACCACGGTCACCACGGTCATCACGACGCGGATACGACGGACGCTCCCCGCCACGGTCATCACGACGCGGGTAGGACGGACGGTCGCCACCACGGTCGTCACGGCCGCCGCGGAAGCCACCGCGCTCGTCGTCCCGACGCGGGTACGACGGACGGTCACCGCCACGGTCGTCACGACGCGGGTAGGACGGACGGTCGCCACCACGGTCATCACGGCGGAAACCGCCGCCACCACCGGTAGGACGGTCACCACGGTCGTCACGGCGGAAACCGCCGCCACCACCAGTGGGACGGTCACCACCGCGGTCATCACGACGCGGGAAGCTCGGACGGTCGCCACCGCGGTCGTCGCGGCGGAAACCGCCGCCACCGCCGCCGGCACCGCCGGAGGGACGGCCACCACGGTCGTCGTCACGGCGCGGGTAGCTGGGGCGGTCGCCACCGCGGTCGTCACGGCGGAAACCGCCGCCACCGCCACCGGCCGGGCGACCACCACGGTCGTCACGACGGAAACCGCCGCCACCGCTACCGGCCGGGCGACCACCACGGTCGTCACGACGGAACGGCGGACGGTCGCCACCACGGTCGTCACGGCCCCCGCGGTAGCCGCCCCTGTCACCGCCGTCGTTGCGCCGAGGCTCGCGCTCCGGACGATCGTCGGGAGAGTTGGACATGGGTGTGACTCCTGTCTTCGGGGTACCGCTAGTCATTCTCGCGCAACCAACCCATGGCCGCGCTTCGGCGTAAAAAGGTGCAAACAAAAAAGGACCCTTGGTCCAGCGT